>JAEYYE010000216.1 GCA_023430945.1 Bacteroidota bacterium | reverse complement strand
CCGAGATGCCAAGCCGGTCGGCGATCTCCTGGTATTTCAACCCTTCATAACGGCTCAGTTTGAAGATCTTCTTGCGTTCCTCTGGAAGTTCTTCGATCGCCGCCTGCACCCGTGCGATCCGCAGGGTATGTTCATCTTCAGGCATCGCATCGTCCTGGGCACGGTCATCGGCTTCCTCGTTCAGGACCACCATGCGGCTGTGGCTCTTCACTGCATTGAGGCACCGGTTGCGCACGGCCGCATAGAGGTATGCCTTGAGCGAAGTGTTCACCTGCAACTTTTCGCGATCGAGCCAGAGCCTGAAGAACAGGTCCTGGACCAGGTCCTCGGCCCGATCCGCATCCTTCACATAACCATGGGCGAACGCGCACAACGCCCTGTAATGTTGCCTGAACAACGCTTCGAAAGCGTTGCGATCACCAGCGGCTATGGGAGCGAACTCCACGATGGGGCGAAGGTAGCTGGCTTGCTTCTCCCGCAACACATCCACATCGCCTTGGGCGGGGAACACGCTGCTGGCATTGCGCTTGTGGACCTGATGAAAACATCGGACCATGCCTGATACACCGAACAAACTCAGCCAGCAGGAGGAACGCGGATCGAACCAGAACCCCAAGGACCGGTTTGTGGAGAAGCGCAAGGCCGAAGGAGGCCAGGGCAACAGCAAGGGCAACGACAGAGTGAAAGGGAAGGACGAGAAATGAGGAAAGGCGCCGCAAGGCGCCTTTCCTCTGTGATCCCGCTGGGGCTCGAACCCAGGACCCCGACATTAAAAGTGTCGTGCTCTACCAGCTGAGCTACAGGATCTTTCCACACCAGCGGACCAGTGAACTGTTCCGCAATGGGAGCGCAAAAGTAAGCAACCTTCCCAAAACACCGAACCGTTTGTTCACTTCTTCTCAATGATCGGGTGCCGCTCGAAGGGCTTGCTCCGATCGAAAAGGTAGCGGAACGTGGCCAGGGTGCGGTAGTTCACTGCACCCAGGTTCTGGCATACCTTGATCATCCGTGGGTTGAAATCCCCGATCCAGGTGAGGATGGTGTCCTTGTAAAGTTTTTTTGCAACGATGTTCTTCTCCGCGAATACGATCAGTGCTCCTTCGATCCCTTTCCCCTGGAATTCCTTGGATACTCCGAACACGATCCCCGTCATTGTTTCCACCGCCCCACGCCAGCGGTGGTAGAGGAACTTCAGTTTTCCCCACCAGTTGAGGTTGCCGTTCACGTAGCGGAAGATCTCGTTGAGTTCCGGCAGGCTTATGTACATGGCGATCGGCTTGTCGGCGTAGCGGATGAAGATCACCAGGCGCGGATCCATCACGGGCTGCATGGTGCGCACCAGTTTCAGTGAAGTGGGTACGTCCATCGGCTTGTGGTTGTCATGGTCCACCCATGCATCGTTGTACACGGTGCGCAGATCCTCCGCTATCTGTTCCACCGATCGGCCAACGGAATCGTGCATTTTGATGTTGGGATCATCTTCCAATTGCTTGAATTTTCTGTGGAAGATGGGCGGCACCGGTTCAAGTGCCGATCGCTTGAAGAAGAGCTGGTTGAAGTACAATTGGAACCCATAGTTCTCCAGCAGCCCGCGGTAATATGGCGGATTGTAGTTGGTGCCGTAGATCGGGGGATCGGTGAAATTCTCGATCAGCAGACCCCAGAACATGTTGCGATCGCCCATGTTCACCGGCCCATCCATGGCCTGCATGCCCAGTGCCGAAAGCCAGTCGCGCGCTGCATCGAACAGTTCCCTCGCCGCCTCGTGATCATCGATGCATTCGAAGAAACCCATACCACCGGTGGGCTGGGCCTCGGTGTAGGCCGTCTTCGGGTTCACGAAAGCGGCGATCCTCCCGATCGGTTCCCCGTTCTTCCCGTACAAGACCCAGCGGATCGCCTTTCCTTCCTTCAGCAATTTGTTCTTCCCAGGATCGAAGACCTTTCCGACATCCTGGCGCAGGTGGGGGATCCAATTCGGATCGTTCCGGTAGATCTTCCAGGGCAGATCCATCCAATCCTTGATCGTTCTGCCATCGTTCGCTTCTCTCAGTTCCATCTCGATCACCGCGAAGGTGCGATCTTTCGGCCATTGAACAACAACGCCGATCCAGCCCCGCCGATCTTCCTGATCGGTTTCATGTGCAGCGGAAAGACCCGTGTGGGTCGCGAACTGGCCAGGCTGCTGGGTCGCCAACACGTGGATCTCGATCGCAGGATCGAGGAACAGGTGGGGCCGTTGCTGCCTTTTTTCAAGGAGAAGGGCGAAGCGGAATTCCGGCGAATGGAGGCGGAGGTGATCGGTGAGGTGGCCAGGCGCACCGATGTGGTGGTCTCAACGGGCGGCGGTACACCCATGGCCGGCGATAACATGGCGAGAATGAAAGCCGCCGGCACGGTGGTGTGGCTCGATGTGCCGATCGATGTGCTCATGCCCCGGATCGAACGCGCGGGCGGTGATCGGCCGCTGCTCCATGGTCTGAAAGAGAATGCGCTCCATGAGAAGGTGAACGATCTGCTCGCCAGCCGCCTGCCGGTCTATGCCCGGGCGCAATGGAGAATGAAGGCAACGGGAACTCCTGCGGCGATCGCGGATCGCATCAGGCAACTGCTCGATCTTCACGCGAGGTAGACCGCATCCATCTTCCCAAGTTCAACGCTGATGTGTTCCTGCAAAGTGGTGCTCAAGGTGAGGCCCACGATATCGGCGCGCACCGGGTAGCGGCGATGCATGCGATCCACCAGCACCACGGTCATGAGTTCTTTCAATGTACCCTGGATCAGGTAGGATACCGCGTACATCAGCGTGCGTCCGCTCATGAGCACATCGTCCACCAGCACCACGACTTTTCCATCCAGATCCTTCCGATCGATGGAAAGTTCGATCGGTGTTTCCAGGGGGTTGTCCTTGTCCAGCGTGATCTGCGCATCGATCACTTCCAGATCGGAGATCTCCTGCAAACGCTTGGCAAGACGCCGCGCCAATACCGCGCCGCGATCGGCGATGCCGATCAATACGATGGAACCTTCCTCGAAATGTTCCTCGTGCAACTGGTGAGCGATCCGTTCGATCTTGCGCCGCACGGTATCGTGATCGAGAACGATGATCTTTTCCGCCATTCGTGCGAAGGTAGGAGGGAAGCGTATCAGGATGTGCGTACCAGCCGGTCGCCCGCCTTGGGCTTGTAGAACTTGCTCGTTGAAAGCTGGCTGCCGGTGTAGCGTACGATCTGCTGGATCAACTCGAAGAACGGCGGATCGAGCCGTTTGAAACGGATGCATGAACGGCCGTGATCGTACTGCCGCAGATCGGTCTTGAACACGTTGAGCAGATCATGCGGCACGATATAGAGCGCGATGTAGTTCTTGCGGCTGGCGATGGAAAGGAAAGCATGATCTTCGAGGAAGAACGAGGGAATCCCTGCGGCCATCCGTTCGGTCACTTCAGGATGGATGCGGAAGATGGCCTGGCGCACACGCTGAAGGATCTCCCGGCGATCGGGCGGAAGTGCGGCGAGATGGGCATCAACAGAAATGGTGGTGTGCATCTCCATGATCGGCCCGCGAAGATCGGGCAGTATGCCACGGATCGTTACCCGATGTTGATGAATTGTGGATGATACGCCGGAACCGGGGGCGGGGGCGCGCAAGGGATGGCAGTGGAAACCCCGCAAGCGAGGCTTTGCGAGCGCGGAGTTGCAACGGACAGCCCGGTGACGCTGTACCTGAGGCCCAAAGCCGAAGGAACAGCGGCATGCGCCCAAATGAACCGGGACGGAAAGTAATTTGGCACCATGAGCCGACCGATCGCAGTTTTTCCTGGAACGTTCGATCCGATCACCAATGGACATGTTTCGATCGTTGAGCGCGCCCTGCCGCTTTTTGAGAGGATCGTGATCGGCATGGGCGTGAACAGCACCAAGCGCACCATGTTCGGGCAGGAGGAGCGCATGCGCTGGATCGGTGAGGCGTTCGCGGGTGATCCGCGTATCGAGGTGATCGCTTTCGATGGATTGACGGTGGATCTGTGCCGCCGGGTGAACGCAGGGTTCATCGTGCGCGGATTACGCAACAGCACCGATCATGGTTTCGAGCGGAGCATCGCGTTGATGAACCGGCAGATGACCGGCGTGGAAACGATCTTTCTGCCAAGTGCGCCGGAACACGCGCACATAAGCAGCACCATCGTGCGCGAACTGATCGCCAATAAGGCCGATGTTTCGGCGTTGGTGCCAATGGACCTGGGCGGAAGATGAGGATGCGCATTGCGGCGATCGCGGTCGTACTGAATTGTTGGTTCTCTGCGTTCGCGGGGGAATTCACCATTCGTCTTTCCTCCCCGGATCATGCCGGTGAAATGGTGGTGTTGTCGCGCTACGATGATCTGATCACCTTGCGCACCGTGCGGCTGGCGGAGGAACCGATCGGCGATACAACGATCCTTCGTGGTGAAGTGGATGGAACGCAGAAGATCCAGCTGCGGATCGGAACGCTGATCGGCGATCTGTTCGTGCGGCCCGGCAGCGATCTGAAAGTATTCTTCCCGCCTGCGGACAGGAGCGCACCGAAAAGCCTCGGTACGACAACGCGTGTCGTACTGGAGTTCCACGAGATCTCTCCGCTTGACATAAATGCGCTGGTGAGCGATCTGAACGAGCGGATCGATGCTTTCATAGCCGAGGACCTTGCAACGGATGAAGCCGCCGGCATGCAGGCACTGGACATCGTACGCCGGTCGGACGAACCGATCGATACCACGAACAGGCCACCTACATTATTCGTGACACCGGCGCTTTCAAAAGCCAAAGTGGACAGTTTCGCGATCAAGCTGGATCGGTTCTATGAGGAAGTGGACGATCCGTGGTTCAAGGAATACCTGGAATACAGTGTGGGCGGGCTGTTGCAAGGTCCGAGGGCGAACGATCGCGAGCTATTCGACCGGTATTTGAAGGGCCGATCGGTGCGCCATGGGAACCCGGAATACATCCGGTTCGTGCGCACGTTCTTTGAAGGCGAGCTCGCAATGATCGCGCGGCGGAACGAAAAGGAATTCAATGAAGCGATGGCTGCCTTGAGCAATGACAGTCTTCATTCGCTTCTCTCGCGGAATGAATTCCTTGAAGATGATGTGTTGCGTGAACTTGTTCTGATCGAACAGATCTACGAGAACTTCAACGCGAATTTTCTCGATCGCAAGAAAGCCCTGTCGATCCTTGAAGATGTGAAGGACAAGACATCGATCGTTGCACACCAGCGGATCGCCATGAACATGATCTGGGATCTTACCGCGATGCGGGCCGGATCCGCCCTGCCACCGATGTTGTTGCAGGATATGAAAGGCGATCCGGTTGAGATCCCGGAATTGACGGAAGGCCCGCTGGTGATCGCGGTTACGGCGAGCTGGTGCACGTATTGTGAACAGGAGATAAGGGCGCTCGAGCACCTGGCGGAGGAATATGAGGGCATCATCCCGATCGTCGCGATCGGCCTGGATCGGGAGTTCGAAGACCTGAAGAAATATGTTTCTCCACGTCCGCGGAAGATCCGTTGGCTGCACGCACAGGCTGAACAGAAGTTGCGCGAGGATCTTCGGATCCGTGCGCTTCCCGCGTTCTTCGTGCTCCAGGATGGAAAGCTCACCCATTCACCGGCGCCACTGCCCAGCGCGGGCATGGCCGGGATCTTCCACCGCGCGAAAGTGCAGCGGGAGAAGGACCAACGGATCAAGGTGTGGGACGATTGACCGCTGATCTCAACGAGCGGATCGCCATGCTTCGATCACCTTCAGCAGTGATGGATAGGTATCCTCTTTCATGCGATCGACTTCCTCCTGCGTCATCCAGCGAACCTCCTCGATATCCTCTTCGATCTGCGGCGTGAGTTCCTTTCCGGATGAAGCCGTCATCAGGAACCAATCGGTGCGTTTCAGGTGGTCCTTTCCGTTGCGTTCATACGTGTGCCAGGTAATGGTGAGCGGCCGCAGGATCTTCAACCCATCGATGCCACATTCCTCTTCCACCTCGCGAAGCGCTGCAGCCTCGATCGATTCTCCCTTTTCGATCTTTCCTTTCGGAAGATCCCATTTCCCGAGACGCTTTATCACGAGCAATCGATCGTGCTGATCCTGCACCGCA
>JAEYYE010000185.1 GCA_023430945.1 Bacteroidota bacterium | reverse complement strand
AGTATAGCTACATCCTGCCGCGTACCATAGATGAACGATCCGCCAAAACCGATCACCACCACAGGTCGTGCTGGCAGGGGATCATCCACTGGTTGGTATATATCCATGAGCAGCGTTTGAACCGCGCCGGATACCCCGAGATTACTCCCGAACGGTACGCCTTCGATCACTTCGATCTCGGAGAAAACGGGTTCAAAATACCGGCCGCCAAAACAATCCTGTGCCGGTACGAACGGAATGGGGATGAAAAACAAAAGTGCAACAACTACGGCTTTCATTGGATCGGCGAGGTGTGAAGATACGGGCTGGAACCCGCGCCGATCAAGGAAGAACAAAAATTGGCATACGGTTCGTTAATGGGCCCGCATCAAGCACGAAGTCATGAAGAAGAGCATTCTTTTAGTTGCAGCGATGATCGCCACCGCGATCGCGCAAGCGCAATTCCAGGTGAATCCGCAAGTGGGCATCACCTACCAGCAGATGACCAACCCGGGCCTTCCCTCGATCGAATACCGCGCGGCCGCAGGCTGGCAGCTCGGCCTTGACATGCGGTTCGGCGATCGCACCTACTTCCAGCCAGGCGCTTTCTTTGGAAGGAATGCGACCATGATGAAACAGACCTTCAACGACACCATCGCGATCGAAGATGACCTGGTGCGCACCAACTTGAAATTGCGCGGCATGCTCGGTTATCGCCTCATCGATACGTATCAGTTCGATGTGCGCGTGGCGATGGGACCGAGCTACGATGTTCTGCTCGGGGTGGACAACAGGCACGATGAAGCAACGATCGACCAGGGTGACTTCCGCAGCGGAACGCTCAACTGGGATGCATCGATCGGTTTCGACATGGGTTACTTCACGCTTGAACCGAGCGCGAGCTTCGGATTGAGCCGTGTTTTCAAGGATGATCTGGTGCTGGGCGATCTGGCGAGCCGCTACATCACGTACGGCGTAACGGTGGGGATCAACCTCGGGAATGATGATTGATCCGCCCGGCGGATGAAAAGAAAGGCTTCGGGGGACCGGGGCCTTTCTTTTTTGGTGATCATTCCGCAGCTGCAAGAAGCCGCGCTTCCAGCTCATCGGCCTGCCTCACGCCGCTTCCGCGCCACAGCAATTTGCCTTTCTGGAAGATCAGTAAAGTGGGGACCCCTTGAACGTTGTAATGGGCCGCAGCCTGTGGATTGCGATCGACATCCACCTTGATGATGCGCGCCCGATCGCCCAGCTTCTTCGCCAATTCCTGCAGGATCGGCGCCTGCGCTTTACATGGTCCGCACCATTCCGCGTGGAAGTCCACGAGCAACGGCACTTCACTCTTTATAAGTTCATTGAAATCCGCCATTTCGATCTCATTTTTCAACCGCTCCTCCTCCTTCCTTCCATGCATTGAAACCACCTTCGAGGTGCTGCACTTTGTAGCCTTTGGAGGTAAGGTATTCCAAAGCCTGTTCGCTGCGCCCGCCCATCGCACAATAAAGAAGCACGGGGCGATCGGCATCGAGCTTCACGAACGTTGTCTCGTAATCCGGCGCGGTCCAATCGATGTTGATGCTGCCAGGGATATGTCCTGCAGCATATTCGTTCGGTGTACGCACATCGATCAATTGCACACCAGGGCTATCGATCGCAGCCTTGAATTCATCGGGCCCGAGTTCGGGCTGTGTTGAAGCTTTCTGGGCTGAAGTGACAAGCACGAACAGCATTGCGAGTAGTGAGAACGTATGGCGCATACACAAAGATCGCATCGATCGGCCCGAATTGTTCCCTCCCACGAAACAATTCCGGCGCCGCCATCGTAAATGTGCGCGATGAAAAAGATCATGGCCATTTCGATCCTGATCGCCACCCTTTCGGTCGGGCGGAGCAGCGCGCAAAGCACTGATGATCGCGTGGCTTATGTACCCAGGAAAGCACCGGCCAGAACTGCAGATGATCTGCGGATCAACTTTCTTGAACCCGTGGTTCCCGGGGAGATCGAACTGGGCCTGCCCGAAGGCACCTACCGGCTCGACCTGTTGAATGCGCGCGGAAAAGTGAAGCAGACGCGCAGCATAGGTGAGTTGGAAACGATCAACGTGAAGAAACTTTCGCGTGGCACCTGGACGGTGCGTGCACATACGCCTGCAGGCATGGTGGTACGCAGGTTCTTCGTGATGGGCCGCGGCACGGTGCTTATGGAGCTTCCGCAGAGCCGGAACAAACGCTGACCCTAGCGCTGAATGCGCAAGCCCTTTGACTGGAGCCGTTCCATGCCATTCGCGGCCGGGGTATAATCCGGTACGATCGCAAGCGTCTGCCTGTAATCCACGAAGGCACTATCGAGCATTCCATCGATCTCGTAGGTGAGGCCGCGGTTGTAATAGGCTTCCGGGAACATCGGGGCCAGAGCGATGGCCTTTGCGAACTGCTGGCGCGCCGCCCTGCTGTCATGCAAATGCTCGAGCATGATGTATCCCGTATTATACCAGGCGAGCACGTTGTCGGGATCAAGTTCCTTGATCCGATCGTAGCACTTGAGCGCGAGACTGTCCATGCCGTTCTCCTGAGCGAACATGCCCAGGCCATACAAGGTTTCCGTGCTGTTCGGCTGCAGGTCCAATGCGGTGTTGTAGTACTGCAGCGCCAGCGGATCGCGCTTCGCCCCGTGCAGAACCCCCAATTGCACAAAGGCATCGTGCATGGTGGGATCCTGTTCCACTGCTGTGCGGTAACTGCTGATCGCAAGCGCCGTATCACCGGATTCCATGTGGATCCAGCCTTTTAGGAAATACCCTTTCGCATTCTGTTGGTCCAGGCGGAGCGCGTCGTTGGCCCAACCCATGGCCTCATTGTATTCCCTTTGTAACAGCTTGATCTCCGCAAGCTTCAATCTTGGGGCCGGATCCTTTTGATCGAGACGGGCAGCTTTACGCAAGTGACCCTCCGCCTCTTCCATGCGGATCTTGCGGAAATACAGGTCACCGATCCCCTGGTGGAACTCGCTGTTGGTGCTATCAAGAGCGATCGCCCGCGACCAGTCGTTGTAGGCCAGCGTGATGCTGTCCCTCTTTTCATTCAACCGGGCCCGATCGGCAAAGAGCGTAGCGTCCCTGGGTGAAGCAAGGATCCGCCTGTCCAGATCCACCAATTGCTGGTCGATCCCTTCCTCTTCATGCTCCGGCACTCCACCGCCATCCTTGCAGGAGGGAAAGAGGATCACGAGCGTAAGAAGAACGGGAAGAAGTTGCCTGATCATTGAAGAATGCGAAGGCCCCGGCCGATCTAGGCCGGGGCCTTCAAAAGTAGCCGATGGGAATGATCAGGCCGTTACCGGTGCCGATCCGGCAGCCACCGCTTCCTTGATCTTGTTCTCAAGCTCATCACAGAGCTCCTCGTTATCCTCGAGCAGCTGGCGCACCATGTCCCTACCCTGGCCGAGCTTGTTGTCCATGTAGCTGAACCAGCTTCCGCTCTTCTTGATGATGTTGAGCTCCACACCCATGTCGATGATCTCGCCGGTCTTGCTCACTCCCTTGCCGAACATGATGTCAAACTCAGCCTTCTTGAAAGGCGGGGCTACTTTGTTCTTCACCACTTTCACCTTGGTGCGGTTGCCGATCGCGTTCTCACCATCCTTGATCTGGGTGGCGCGGCGGATATCCAGACGGATCGTGGAATAGAACTTCAGTGCATTACCGCCAGTAGTTGTTTCAGGGTTGCCGAACATGACGCCGATCTTCTCACGTAACTGGTTGATGAAGATGCAGCAGCAGCCGGTCTTGCTGATGGTTCCGGTGAGTTTGCGCAGTGCCTTGCTCATGAGGCGCGCTTGCATGCCTACGGC
>JAEYYE010000169.1 GCA_023430945.1 Bacteroidota bacterium | reverse complement strand
TAAATTGATCAGCACACCAAGATCCTCCGTTACACCAAACGCCAAAGGTCTTCCACCGGAGAAGGCCATCGCCAGATACTCCAGGTCCTTCAATTCACCGAACGTGTGCCGCGAAGGTTTGTAGGTGCTCATCGTTTCCGCGACCGTTGTCAATTCCGATCCTTTCAATGTCGTGAACGGCGCATTGGCTCTGTGCAACCGCCACACCATCGCGTTCGCCGCTGCCGAACTGATCGTACCCTCCCAGCTTTTCTTGTACACATGCACACTGTCCAGCCGCTGGTTCTGGCCGCTCGATGTGAGCACGAGCAACATGGAGGTGAACAGCAGAACAGCGCGCATCTCGATCGGGTTCATTCGGGCTTTTCTTCCCTTCCATGTATTCCCGTCAATGCTCCGGTCCTGGCATCCGGCAGTACCTCCACTTCCATTCGTGCGAGCTTTTCGTAGAGCTTCATCTTTCTTCGGATCGGCCACCATTCGTACAGGTAGATCTCCATTGGCCGCCACATCGCGACCCAACCGGCGATGGTTAGTCCCTCGCTCAGGAGTGCGATCAGCGGACCTTTGTCCAATGTGTATAGGTATTGTGCGATCAGGAGACACACGGCCAGGAACGAAAGGCCGATGAGCAATGTAAGTCTTCCCCGTGCCATCAGTTGGCGGAATTCGCGCTGCAAACCTCCTCTCCGGTATTGGAAATAATTGTTCACCGCGTCCGCGATCATCGCTGTGGGATCATCGGCAGGCATTTCGACCAGATGCACGCGCAACGAAAGCTCCGATCCGCGTGGGAATTCGTTGGCCCAGCTTACGATGAACTCCTCGGCATCCCTGTCCAGATCCTTTTCCTGGAACGGCGAAGGATCCATCGAATTGAAGAGCGCATTTACATTGCGTGACCTTAACTCGATCCTGTGTTGCGAATGCTCCTTCCTCATTGGTTCCGCTGGACCAGCGGGGAAAGTTAGATCGGTCCGCACGTTCCTTCCGTAATTTTGCACCATCACCCGATGCCCGTAGAACACGGCATCGGGCTTCAGCTATTTGCATGATCACTTCCCTCGCCGAACTTCTCAAGGCTTTCCACAACGATCCGCGCATCGGTCGCATCAACGAAACATTGCGATCGAATTCCACGCGCATCCATCTTACAGGAACGGTCGGTTCGTCTCGCGCTATGATCGCGGCCGCTGTCGGCGAGGAGATCAAAGGCGTTCACGTGCATGTGCTCAACGATCGCGAAGAGGCAGCATACTTCCTCAACGATCTGGAGGCACTCGCTTCAAAGGACACTTCGCCCACGCACGAACGGCGGCTGGATACGCGCCTGTTCTATCCTGCGCCATCGCGCTCGCCGTACGATCCCGAAGGACATCACGATGGCGAGCGAGTGCAACGCACCGAAGTGCTGGAGGTGTTGATGAAGTGGAAGGAGGTGACAGATGGATCGGTAGATCGGCGCATGACGATCGTGACGTATTCCGAAGCGCTGGTGCCGATGGTCGTTGGCCGTGAGGAGCTGCAGAAGAACACGCTTACTATCAAACGCAACGAAGAACTTCCGATCGATACGCTGGAGGAATGGCTGATCGAGATGAAGTTCTCGCGTGTGGAATTCGTTTACGAACCCGGGCAGTTCAGCATTCGCGGTGGCATTGTCGATGTGTTCAGCTACGGCAGCGATCAACCTTTCCGGATCGAGCTTTTCGGCGATACGGTGGAAAGTGTACGCCGCTTCGATCCGCAGGATCAGCTCAGCGTGGAGCGATTGGCCGAAGCGGTGATCGTGCCCGATCTGCACGGCGATGACAACACAAGTCACCAGAATTTCCTCGCGCAGCTTCCGGAGGGATCGGTGATCTGGCTGGACGATCCGCAGGCGATCAGCGATGCGGCGAAGAAGCAGCTCACACGGCTCACGGAGATCTTCGATCGATTCACGGAGAAAGAGAAAGAAAAGCATCCGGCACCGGTGGATCTGCTGGCGAATGACAACGATCTGATCAAGGCATTGCTGCGTTACAGAAAGGTGCAGTGGACTTCGCGCGGATCGCAGCCCGATGCGATCACGATCGACTTCAACCAAAAACCACAACCTTCCTTTGCCAAGGATTTCCAGGTGCTCAGTGGTGATCTGCACAACAAGCAGACTGCCGGCTTCACCAACCTGATCGCGTGTAGCAATGCCAAGCAGAGCGAGCGGTTGTACACGATCTTCCGCGACATGGAGCACGAGGTTGCGTTCACGCCGCTGGTGCTCGATCTGCACGAAGGCTTCATCGATCCAGAACTGAAATTGGCGCTCTACACCGATCACCAGATCTTCGAACGTTACCACCGTTTCCGCCTGAAGGAAGGCTTCCGAAAGAACGCGCAGGCGCTAACGCTGAAGGAGCTCACACAACTGAAACCGGGTGATCTGGTGGTCCACATCGATCACGGTATCGGCGTTTTCAGCGGCTTGGAGAAGATCGATGCGAACGGCAAACAACAGGAAGCGATCCGCCTGATCTACCGCGACAACGACATCCTTTATGTGAGCATCCACAGCCTGCACCGCGTGAGCAAATACAGCGGCGAGGAAGCGGGCGGCGCGCCGAAAGTGAGCAAGCTCGGCAGCCCCGCGTGGAAGACGTTGAAGGAACGCACGAAGGCGAAAGTCAAAGCGCTCGCGTTCGATCTGATCAAGCTGTACGCGCAACGCAAAAGCAAACCAGGCTTCGCTTTCCAGCCTGACAATTATCTGCAGCACGAGCTCGAGGCCAGCTTCATCTACGAGGACACGCCCGATCAATCCAAGGCCACGCAGGATGTGAAGGCCGACATGGAAAAGTCCACGCCTATGGATCGATTGGTCTGCGGTGATGTCGGTTTCGGCAAGACAGAGGTCGCGATCCGCGCGGCTTTCAAGGCGGTGTGCGACAGTAAACAAGTGGCGGTGCTGGTTCCCACCACGATCCTCGCCATGCAGCACTGGAAGAACTTCAAGGAGCGCATGAAAGGCCTGCCGGTCACGGTGGATTACATCAATCGGTTCCGCAGCACCAAGGATCAGAACCAGGTGCTGAAGAACCTGCAGGAAGGAAAGATCGACATCATCATCGGCACGCACCGCCTTGTGAGCAAGGATGTGAAATACAAGGACCTCGGCCTGCTGATCATCGATGAGGAACAGAAGTTCGGTGTGAACGTGAAGGACAAATTGAAGACGCTGCGCGCTACGGTGGATACGCTCACGCTCACCGCAACACCGATCCCGCGCACACTGCAATTCAGCCTTATGGGCGCGCGCGATCTCAGCATCATCAGCACGACGCCACCGAACCGTTTTCCGGTGCAAACGATCCTGCAACCGTTCGATGAAGCAGTGATCAAAGGAGCGATCGAGTACGAGCTTTCACGCGGCGGACAGGTCTACTTCGTGCACGACAAAGTGAAGAACATCGAGCACATCGCGGACATGCTGCGCAAGATCGTTCCGGGTGCGCGTGTGGGCGTGGGCCATGGTCAATTGG
>JAEYYE010000155.1 GCA_023430945.1 Bacteroidota bacterium | reverse complement strand
CGGCAAGGCCTTCAAGCGGCTGCACCAGTACACGCCCAACTACGCGTTCAGCACCTGGCTCTTCAAGATCGCATCCAACAACTGCATCGACTGGATCCGCAAACAGAAGAAGAAGACCTTCTCGATCGATAACCCGATCGGTACCGACGATGGTGATGAAATGACGATCGAACTGAAAGGCGACGCGCTCGATCCGATGGAAACGGTGATGAAGGACCAGAAGAACGCCATAATGCGCGATGTGGTGGACAAGCTGAAGCCGCGTTACCGCACGCTCGTGGAACTGCGTTATTACAAGGAATACAGCTACGAGGAGATCGCCGAAGAGCTCAACCTGCCGCTCGGTACTGTGAAGGCACAACTCTTCCGCGCCCGCGAATTCCTGCTCAACCTGATGCAGGAAACGAAGGATACGATCTGATCCGATCGGAAGATCAGATAATTGAATGCCTCCGAGGCCGGATAATGCGATTGACTTTCCTGACTGATCCATGAACGTCATTCCAGGCTGTCAGGCTGAGTCCGTCGAAGCCCGGAACCACGTTAAGCGCACGGATCATTCGATCATCTAATCATCTGATCATCTGATCGCCTTTACCCTGAGCGAAGTCGAAGGTTTGGGCGTGCCCCCGCTTGATCCTTTCTGGGCTTCGCCCGCCGAAGCTTCAGCGAAGGCGGGGTCGCGCTCTACGCTTTTACTCCTCGGCCGTCAAAAGCACGGCCTGTGGGGTAACCGCTGCGATCGCTCACGCAACTTCCCGATCAAGTACATTGGCCGAACGGTCCGCATTTCAATGTCAGGCACCCAACTCATCTCCAAATATTTCCCCGAGCTCACCGCCACCCAACGCGATCGGTTCAAGCTGCTTGAGAAACTCTACACTGAGTGGAACGCGCGCGTGAACCTGATCTCACGAAAGGACATGGAGCATCTGTACGAACGGCATGTGCTCCATTCGTTGGGCATTGCTGCCGTGCATCCTTTCGCCCGGGGTTCCCGCGTGATCGATGTGGGCACGGGTGGCGGTTTTCCGCTCATTCCGCTCGCGATCCTATTTCCTGAAAGCACTTTCCACGGGATCGATGGGATCGGAAAGAAGATCAATGCGGTGAAAGGGGTGATCGAAGGTCTCGGTCTTGAGAATTGCACCGCCGAACAGATCCGATCGGAAGATCACAAAGGCAGGTATGATTTCATCGTGAGCCGCGCGGTCACCACGCTGCCGGAATTCATCGGCATGACAAGGCATCTCGTACCGAAGGGCACCGGCAGGCTTTTCTACCTGAAAGGTGGTGAACTGGCCGATGAGATCCTTCCACTGAAACAGAAAGTGCGCGTTTTCGAATTGAACGAGATCTTCGAGGAGGAATTCTTCGGAACGAAGAAAGTGGTGGAGGTGATGTTCTGATCCTATTCCGGGCAAATGAGATCGTTGGACGGATCCGCTCACCCACCGTGTATCGCCACCATCTTATCGGCGATGTGATCGAACAGGTTCTTCAACGGTTTCTCCACCATCATCTTTATGAACGTGTTCAACTCCGCATTGAATACCTGCCAGGCCTTCGTGCTTCCGCCGAGATCCTCCAGATGAACATCCAACGTGAAGGGAAATGGGCTTCGCTCGGTGGCTTCAAGCCGCACATGGTTCGGCGCTGTACCTCCCGCCAACCGCAACCCGATCGTGGCCGCGCCTTGTACCTTGAAGGAACAGGAATTTCCATCGCTCTGCCATTCGCTGATCCGATCCTGCGGCAGCAATTGTTTGAAATTGTTCATGTCCTGCAGGAACGCATAAAGTTCCTGCGGACTTTTTCCGATCTGCACCTGCTTGCTTTCGATCCGGGTCATGGAAGAAGTGAATGCGTGAAAGTGAAAGTGAATGGTGAATGGTGAGTGGCCTCGATCAATGCGGTGCGATCGGCGATGTTTGTTTCACATCATTTCCCCATTTCGCTGGATCGATGCGCCATTCGTTCAATTTAGGCAGATCGCGTTCTGCGATCGAACCGCTCTTGATCGCCTGATCGAGGAGGACTGGATAGCTCGTCAACGTATGCAGCTTCACGCCAGCTTCCTCGAATGCTTTCTGCGCCTGATCGAATCCGTAGGTGAAGATCGCCGCCATGCCGAGCACTTCACAACCCGCATCGCGCAAGGCCTGCACGGCGTTCAGGCTGCTTCCACCGGTACTGATCAGGTCCTCGATCACCACCACTTTTCGTCCCGTTGAAAGGTCGCCTTCCACCTGGTTCTTCAAACCATGGCCCTTTGCGCCGGTGCGCACATAGATGAAGGGCAGATCCAGCGCTTCCGCAACGAGCACGCCATGTGCGATCCCGCCCGTGGCAACGCCTGCGATCAACTCAACTCCCTTGAAATTCTCGCGAACGATCGAAGCGAAGCGATCGCGAATGAAAGCCCGCACTTCAGGATGCGAAAGCGTCTTCCGGTTGTCGCAATAGATCGGCGAACGCCAGCCGCTCGCCCAGGTGAACGGCTCCTGTGGACTTAATTTGACGGCCTTGATCCGGAGAAGATGCTGCGCCATCTGCAGCCCCTGATCTTGCGAAGAACTCATGGAACGAAGGTATGAAGTCTACATCGGCGGCAGGCGCGTGATGATCACGGATGAACCCGTGGAAATCAATGGCACCGATCCATCGGAGCGTGTTCCCATCAGATCGGAAGAAGATCTCGATAAGGCGTTGCGGTCGATCCACGGATCGGCCACCGATCGAAGCTTCATCCTTTTTCCCCGTGAAGGATATCCATTGTGGGATCGGTTCAGCGCTCGATCCAAATTCGTGCAGGCCGCAGGCGGTGCGGTGC
>JAEYYE010000146.1 GCA_023430945.1 Bacteroidota bacterium | reverse complement strand
GCCATGTGGTTCGCCTTCGGTGGAAGTGTGTTCCGGATCGATGCGAAGCACCTGTGTATTATGGTGATAGAGGTTCTGGAGGCATTCCATCACCACGTTGAACACGCGTTTGCGCGCCTTGGCATCGGGCTCAAGCCCGCCCATCTTTCGCTCCACCGCCTCCAGCAATGCGCTCACCAGTTCGGGGGTGAGGTTCCCCTTGAAAGAGAACATCACGCGGTGACGTTCCATTTCGTCGTATAGGTCGTGGATGCGATCCAGCATTGTCGATCTCTTTAAGCCGTCGCAACAAAAGAAAAGGAATGAATATCCCATAAGATCGATTTCGAAATGAGTTTTCCACGGAATTGTCAACCTTCCGCCCCTGCGAAGCTTACTTTCGCCGCCGCTCATGGGTTGGTACAAGCATTGGTTCGGCACGCCATGGTACGCCCTTCTCTACGGACATCGTGATGAGAATGAGGCGCGTACGTGGGTCGCAACGCTGCTCGATCGGTGGGCGCTTCCACCCGGATCGAAGGTGCTGGACATGGCTTGCGGTCGTGGGCGACATGCCCGCTGGTTCCATTCAGCAGGAATGAAAGTGACCGGGATCGATATTTCCGTGGAAAGTATTGAAGCTGCGGAAAAGCTTGTTCCGCAGGCGGAATTCCACGTACACGATATGCGGGAACCCTTCGCGCAGGCGGAATTCGATGCGGCTTGTTGCCTTTTCACCAGTCTCGGATATTTCGATGACCTGCAGGACGATCGGAAAGTTTTCGCGGCGGCATGGCAGGCCCTGCGGCCCGGCGGAAGGTTCGTGGTTGATTTCATGAACAGTCCGCTGGTGATCTCCCAACTCGTACAGGAGGAACGGATCGTAAGGAATGGCGCTGAATTCAATGTGGTGCGCAGCGTTGAGAACGGAAAGATCGTGAAGCGCATCACGGTGAAAGCGGAAGGAAAGGAACACGAATTCGTGGAACAGGTACAGGCACTGCTGCCGGGAGAGCTCACCGATCTGGCCCGCGATGCGGGTTTCGAACTGGCAGAGGTCACCGACGGTCCGAAGGCCCTTCCGTTCGATCCGGAGAGTTCAGCCAGGTTCGTGATGTGGATGCAAAAACCGAAGACATGATCGCAGGTGTGGCGCTCGCGTTCTTTCTGCTGCCGCTGATCGCCGGCATGCTGGTGCGCTGGCTGCGCCCGGGTATACTTTGGATGCGGCTGCTCCTCTCGTTCAGCGGAGCATTCCTGCTTGGCGTGGTCTTCCTGCACATGCTGCCGGAGCTTTACGAGGAGGCCGGTGAAGTGATCGGTCTGTGGATCCTTGGCGGCTTTCTGCTGCAGGTGGTGCTCGAGTTCTTCAGCCACGGGATCGAACACGGTCATGTACACGTGCATTCGCACACCGGCCGGGCACTTCCGCTTCTCACTTTGCTCAGCCTTTGCGTCCATTCCTTCGCCGAGGGCATGCCTTTCGCCGATCCCGATGTGGCCGGTGATGTGCATTTCCTGGCGGGCGTGTTGCTGCACAAGATGCCCATGGCGGTGGCGCTAGCGACCGTGCTCACCCGATCGGGCGCGAGCAGCGGCAACAGCATCGCGATGCTCGTGATCTTCGCGCTGGCGGCCCCGCTCGGGATATTCACCGGTCACATGGCCAGTGGCGCGCTGGGCGCGCATTTCCTGCATAGCATGCTCGGGCTTGCGATCGGTATGCTGCTGCACATTGGCACCACCATCATCTTCGAGAGCTCGCCCGAACACCGGTTCGTGGCGGCGCGCTTCATTTCCGTTCTGATCGGCGCGGTGCTCGCCGCTTTTTCCATGCATTGATCGATCGCTTTTTCTTGCGGATGACATCCGATCCCATTTACTTTGCATTTCAAAGTACTCTGTATAATGCACCAGACCGACCGGCTCGATGAACTCCAGCACATACGCGGGTTGATGGAACGAAGCACGCGCTTCCTTAGCCTGAGCGGGCTTAGCGGGGTGATCGCCGGTTCGGTGGGCCTGGCGGGTGCGCTGATCGCACAACGCTACGTGAAGGAGAACCGCCTGGCAGCTGATGGCTACGGCTCAGCATCGCCGGGCGATCGGTTGGAACATATCTGGTGGCTCGGCGGATTGGCCATTGCGGTGCTTGTGGTGGCGCTCGCGGGTGCTGCATGGTTCACCTGGCGCCGCGGGCGCAGAACAGGGCAGGGGCTTTGGGATCCATCCGCCAGAAGGCTCCTGATCAACCTGTCGATCCCACTGGCCACCGGTGGCATCTTCTGCATCGCATTGATCCTCCACGGCATGCCGGCGCTGGTGGCACCGGCCACGCTCATCTTCTACGGACTTGCGTTGCTGAACGCATCGAAGTACACGCTCGATGAGATCCGGTGGCTTGCGATCAGTGAACTGGTGCTGGGATTGCTCGCATCGTTCTGGATCGGCGCGGGACTTCTTTTCTGGGCGCTCGGTTTCGGCGTACTTCACATCTTCTACGGCGCATTGATGTACATGCGACACGAACGGCCGGCTGCGCAGGAGCGATGATCGAGAAGCTGAACAAGGCATTCGAAAGCCGTGTGCGTCTCGGTATAATGGCTGTGCTCGCCGTGAACGACTGGGTGGATCATGCCGAGCTCAAGGAGCTGCTTTCCGTAACAGATGGGAATCTTGCAAGCCACCTGAACGCGCTGGAACAATTGAAGTTCGTGCAGGTGCGGAAGCGGTTCGTGGGAAAGCGGCCGAACACTTCCTACAAGGCGAGCACTGCAGGGATGAACGCATTCAAGGCGCACCTGGATGCGATCGAAAAATTGATACCGAGGAAATGATGTTCCGATCCACGTTGTTGAATAAGCCCTTGCCGCGCTTGATCTTCTGCATGTTGCTGCTTACGACCGGCTGCGTTCTGGCGTTTGCGCCTGATACATGGCTCACGATGATGGCGCGTGCGTTCATGTGGCAATGGACCTTGCTCTTCGCTTCACTCGGACTGTTCGTATTCTTCCAGCGCACGCGAGCGATCGGACTGTGTGCGGCGGCTTGTACGTTGATGTCGGCTTCGCAATTGGATACCGTGGTGCCAGCGCGAGCTACGATCGATGCGACGGCGGACCTGCGGATCCTTCACATGAACGTGCTTCAACCCAATGATCATTTCTCCCGGGTGATCGAACAGGCGATCGCCGTGGATGCCGATCTGATCGCCGTTCAGGAAGTGGATCATCGCTGGGCCGGTGCGCTTGGTGCTGGTTTCAGCGCATATCCTTTCCGGGTGATCGAGCCGCGATCGAATTGCTATGGGATCGCGTTGTTCAGCCGGATGCCTCTCATTGATGCGCGCGTGCTCGAGTTGGAAGGCACCCCTGTGATCGAAGCATCGATCGCGATAGGAGGTGAACCAGTGAAATTCGTGACGGCACATGCGACCTCACCGATCAGCCGACATCATTTCCGTAAGCGCAACAGGCAATTGATGGCACTTTCCGATCGGCTGGAAACTTCGACTTCAACGATCGTTGCGGGCGATCTCAATTCGGTGCAATGGGATGATGCTTACAAGCGGTTCTGCGTGCGATCGGGCCTGCGTCCGGTGACACGACCAGAGCTTCGCACGTGGCCCGCGATCGGACCGATCGCATTGATCCCGATCGATCATTTCTTCCTTTCCAAGGATCTCTCCTGTACGAGTGTCCGCAGGATCGAACTTCCCGGAAGTGATCACTTCGGATTGATCGCTGATATCAATGTTCATCATGCGAAATGATGTGCTGCGGATCATTCCCTGGATGATCGTTTTTTTCACCGCGATGGCGTTCCTTGAGAGCGCGGTCGTGGTCTATC
>JAEYYE010000139.1 GCA_023430945.1 Bacteroidota bacterium | reverse complement strand
CACCTGCGGCCTGCGCGTGGTTGATCGCTTCGCGGGTCTGCGGCATCACACTGTCATCGGCAGCGATCACGATGATGGCGATGTCGGTGACCTGCGCACCACGGGCACGCATGGCGGTGAACGCTTCGTGACCCGGCGTATCCAGGAAGGTGATCTTCTTGCCGCTTTCCAATTGAACGCTGTACGCACCGATATGCTGGGTGATGCCACCAGCCTCACCAGCGATCACATTCGCCTTGCGCACGGTGTCCAGCAACGAGGTCTTGCCGTGATCGACGTGACCCATGACGGTGACGATCGGTGGACGCCCGATGATGCGATCGGGATCATCGGCCTCTTCCTGCATGTCCTGCTGCACATCGGCCCCGACGAATTCGACCTTGAAGCCATATTCCTCGGCGATGACAGCCAGGGTCTCTGCATCGAGGCGCTGGTTGATGCTCACCATCATGCCAAGGCTGAAACATGCCTTGATGATGTCGGTGACGGGCACTTCCATCATGCTGGCGAGTTCGCTGGCGGTAACGAACTCTGTCACCTTGATGGTACGGCCGGCGAGTTCCTGTGCTGCCTGCTCTTCCTCCATGCGGCTGTAGCGCTGGCTGCGCTTATCTCGCCGCATCTTCGATCCACGGCTCTTGCCACCGCCTGTCAAACGTGCGAGCGTTTCGCTCACCTTCTTCTTTACCGCGTTCTCATCGAGCTCACCGGGGCGGCCGCCACCTTGTGCGGGCGAGCGCTGTTCCTGCTGAACCGCTCTTTCGATGTTCACCGGACCGGGCTTCACGATCCGCTTACGGCGGCCGCTGCGTTCGCGTTCAGGACGTTCGGCAGGCTTGCGTTCCTTTTCCACCGGCAGATCGATCTTGCCGAGTGTCTTCAGACCGGCAAGCTTCTGCACGTTCACACGGATCGTCTCCGGTTCCGCTGATGGCGTTGCTGCAGCCGGCGGCGCTGGTTCTTCACGCGGTTGTGGGTTCTCTGCTGGAGCCTCCGTCCTGGCAACAGGAGTTTCCTTCACCGGCGGAGCGGCTTTGGGGGCTTCCTCCTTCTTCGGCTTTTCCGCTTGCTTCGGCGCCTTCTTCTTCTCGAGATCGATCTTCGAGACGATCTTCACGCCAGGACGATCCACCTTGGGCTTGATGACCTCTTCTTGTGCAGGCACTGGTGGAACTTCGGCAGGTTCCTCAGGCGCAGGAGGCGGGGGCGGCGGCGTTGATGCAGCAGCTGGTGGTGGTGGCGGTGGTGTGGCCGCAGGCGGCTCTTCACGGCGCCGGAGGGGCTCGCGCGCAGGAGGCACAAGGCTGATCGTTTCGCGTTCCTGGCGTTGCTGCACGGTGCGCAGACTCTTCTCCTTGATCTCCTTGTCGGTGCCGAATTCCCCTTGCAGCAGATCGTAGAGATCGCCGGAGATCTTCGTGTTGGGGTTGCTGTCCACCTTGTGGCCCTGTTTTTCCAGGAACTCCACCACGGTATGCAAGCCCAGATTGAACTCCCGTGCAACCTTGCTCAGTCTTACTCCTTTTTCCGTCGCTTCACTCATTCAGTGTGCCTCTCTTTCTTTGTGCCGCCACTTTCTCAAAGATGCTTCAAATTAAGCGGTCTTTCTCCGCATCTGAGCATCATGCCTCCAATTCTTCGCGCAGGATGCGCACTACTTCATTTATCGTCTCTTCCTCCAGATCGGTGCGGCGCACCAATTCCTCTTTGGGGATATCGAGCACGCTGCGCGCAGTATCGCAACCGATCGCCTTCAGTTCATCGATGATCCACTGATCGATCTCGTCGTAGAATTCGTCCAGGCTCACGTCATCGGTAACTTCATCCGTCTCACGGTACACATCCAGATCGTATCCGGTGAGCCTTCCTGCAAGCTTGATGTTGTGTCCGCCCTTGCCGATCGCCAGCGCCACCTGATCGGGCTTCATGTAGACCTCGGCCCGTTTGTGCTCATTGTCCAGCTTGATGTTACCGATCTTGGCCGGGCTCAATGCACGCTGGATCAGCAGTTGGTCATTGCTGGTGTAGTTGATCACGTCGATGTTCTCGTTGCGCAGTTCGCGCACGATGCCATGAATGCGGCTTCCCTTCATGCCTACGCATGCGCCTACCGGATCGATACGATCATCGTAGCTCTCAACGGCCACTTTTGCACGCTCACCGGGTTCACGAACGATCCGCTTGATGGTGATGAGTCCATCGGCCACCTCGGGAACCTCCTGTTCGAAAAGCTTCTCCAGGAATTCCGGTGCGGTCCGGCTGAGGATGACCACCGGTGTGTTGTTCCGCATCTCCACCTTCCAGACCACGGCACGCACAGTATCGCCCTTCTTGAAGAAATCGCTCTTGATCTGCTGGTCCTTGGGCATGATCAGTTCATTGCCTTCATCGTCCAGGATAAGCGTTTCACGCTTCCAGATCTGGTAGACCTCGCCGGTGATGATCTCCCCGACGCGTTCCTTGTACTTGTTGTAGAGATGATCCTTCTCCAGTTCCATGATGCGGCTCTGGAGGTTCTGCTTGAGCGAAAGGATATTGCGGCGGCCGAAATCATTGATCTTGATCTCCTGGCTCACTTCCTCACCCACTTCGAAATCGGGTTCGATCTTTTTCGCCTCGCTCAGCGCGATCTGCGTGTTCTCATCTTCCAGGTCATCATCCTCGACGATCTCGCGGTTGAGCCAGATCTCGAGGTCACCCTTATCGGGGTTGATGATGATATCGAAGTTGGCTTCTTCGCCGAACTTGCGCTTCACCACACCACGGAACACATCTTCCAGGATGCCCATCATGGTGACCCGGTCTATGTTCTTGAGGTCCTTGAACTCTGAGAAGGACTCGATCAGATTAACGGTGCTCATTGCACGGATCAGTTGAACGTTATGCTTGCTTTGGTGGTCTTTATCTCGGCGAAGGGCAGGATGGTCACCTCCTTGTCCAGCTTTGGTGGCCGGCCTTTCACTTTGCTCGGATGCTGTATGCGCAGTTGAAGTTGCCGATCATCGGAGCCTTCGAGGATGCCTTCCATCATGCGGCCATCGGTGAGTTGCACCTGCACCAGGCGGCCATGATGTTTGGTGAATTGGCGCTGAACCTTGAAGGGCCTGCCCATGCCGGGGCTGCTTACCTGCAACTCACATTCATCGGCCATTTCACCCAGGGCATCCCGCAATGCACGGTTGAGCGCGGCCAATTCCTGCACGGTGATGGATCGGTCATTATCGACCTCCACGATCACTTTGTTGCCGGGCCGCACTTCCACGTTCACCAGGAATTGATCTTTTCCCAGATCGCGCTCCACTATGCTTCGGATCTGCTCCTCCGTTATCATTTACTACCACTGCGAAAGGCAGGGAACAAAAAAGAGGGGTGGTCCCCTCTTCCCTCTTCCACCGTCTATTCAGGGGCAAAGGTATGGAAAAAGTTGGATGTGGGAGTTATGGGGTACTGCCAATATCTGAACAACATGCCCGCTGGGCGCGTGATCTGCGTAAGTGGCGAAGGTGGAAAGCCCGCAGGCCGCGCCTTTGGCGGCCGAGTACTTGGAACTGCAGCCACGACCTGACAGGAATTCGCCCCTCCCTACATCCCGCAATTGCAGGGCTGCGAGAAATAGATCTTCGCTTTCGGCAACAGATCCTGTATGCGGTCCATATCGGGTTGTTCCATCTGTATCACACGCAGGTCCATGAAACGCAGGGCCTTCATTCCCTCCATCTCGTCAGGGAACTCGGCCAGGTCATTGCTCCATAGATCGAGGGAGACCAGTTGGTGGAGCCGGCCGATGCAAGCGGGAAGGCCCGTGAGCGCGTTCTGGCTCAGATCCAAGCGTTCCAGTTCCTTCAATTCGCAGATGCCGATCGGGAAATCGACCAGTTTGTTCTTTGCAGCGCGGAATTCCTGCAGGTATTGGAACTCTCCGATCCATGTGGGAAGCTCCTTCAGTTTGTTGTTGCTCAGATCGAGCGCATTGAGGTTCTTGAATTGCTTGAGCTCCTCCGGCACCACTTTCAACTTCTCCTTTGAAAGATCCAATCGATAGACCATGTCGGGCTCGCGCAGCGCACTCTCCAGGCTGCGATAGGTCCTCACCGTATCAAGCGTAGCCTGTGGGAGCAATTGCGCCTGAATATCGGTCGGCGTTGCGATCGGCAGAAGGAACAGGATGATAGCTGGGAACTTCATGATCGGCGCAGGTGATCGATCGCTTTTTCTCGATCCATCCCAAGTTGATGTTTCAATTCATCCAGCCCATTGAACCGGATATCGGGGCGGATCCTTTCTATGAAACGCACGGTGATGGCCTCTCCATACAGATCGCGGTCCAGATCGAAGATGTTCACTTCCACATTCCGTTGTCCTTCACTCCCTTCGAGCGTCGGCCGTTCGCCGATGTAGAGCATTCCATCGAATTGGCCTTCCTTCAACTGCACCTTCACCGCGTAAACACCATCGC
>JAEYYE010000148.1 GCA_023430945.1 Bacteroidota bacterium | reverse complement strand
GTGTGATCCATCTGGCCGCCGTGCATTTCATCCCTTACTGCAACGCGCATCCGATCGAGGCTACGGAGATCAACATCTCCGGCACGATCAACATTCTCGATGCATGCGCCAGCGCCGGATCGGTGCGACAGGTTTTCGTGGCGAGCACAGCGGCGGTGTACCCGATCGCGAGCGGCGCGTTGGGCGAGGAGCATGAGATCGGTCCGCTGGACATCTACGGGATCACCAAGCTGGCCACGGAAAAACTCGCCAGTGAATTCCACCTGCGCACAGGTATTCCGGTGATCGCTGGCCGGTTCTTCAATGCGTTCGGGCCGAACGAGACCAATCCGCACCTGATCCCCGAGATACAACGACAGGTGATGTCGGGGTCGCGTGAGCTGAAGCTCGGCAACCTCGGACCGAAACGTGATTTCATCCACACCGACGACATGGCCAATGCGATGGTAGCGCTGCTCGATCATGTGCGCGCGGGTTTCGAGATCTTCAATATCGGCCGTGGGATCGAGTACAGTGTTCGCGAGGTTGTGGAAGCTTTCGAAAGACAATTGGGCGAGCGCCTGAACATCGTGGTGGATCCCGCCCGCGTACGGAAGGTCGAGCGCATGCACCTGCTGGCCGATGTCTCGAAATTGAAGGAGCGCACCGGCTGGGAGCCGAAGTGGAGCATCGATGAAGGTGTGGCGACCCTGCTGCGCGAAGATGTTCCGCTGGCCTGATCCACATCCACCGTGCGCACGATCCATATCTGCCTTTGCACCGATGGCGTGTTCCCTCACGCGCTTGGCGGCATGCAACGGCATTCGCGATTGCTCGCGGAGGAACTTGCGAAGAAACCGGGGATCCGGCTGTCCGTGATCCACCCGCATGGTGAGCGCATCTTCGATCCGGAGCTGGGTATCGATGAAGTTCCCGTTCCACCGATCGATGCGCAGGCGATCTATTTCAGGGAGCTCTGGCGTTACAGTGGATCGGTGGCCGACCGGCTCGATGCACTTTCGCCGGATGTGATCATCTCCCAGGGATTTTCGGTGTGGAAAGGGATCGATCGCTTCACCAGTAGATCGATCGTTCACCCGCATGGCCTTGAGATGTTCCAGGCGATGGGAGTGAAGGAAAAGCTCGTGAGTATTCCGTTCAGGCTGGCGCTGCGTTCGATCATGCGCCGTGCGCGGCATGTGATCTCGCTCGGTGGCCGCCTCACACCGATCATCAGCAAACAGGTGAAGGGAAGTGCCGCTTCGGTCGAAGTGATCCCCAATGCGGTGGATGTTCCAGCAGAGATCACACCTTACGCTCCTTCGAACGGATTGAAATTCCTGTTCGCCGGAAGATTCGCGTTCAACAAGGGGATCGATGTGTTGATGCACGTGGCCGATCGGTTGCAACGGGAACCGGCTGCAATACCGGTGGAATTCGTGCTCGCAGGCGATGGTCCTCTTCTGCCAGCGTTCAAGGCGAAAGGAATCCCACGGAATGTGACGTTGCTCGGCCGCGTTGACGATCCCGAATTGTTCAGGCTTTACGCCGAATGCGATGCACTGATCCTGCCCACGCGATTCGAGGGAATGCCCACCGTTGTGCTGGAGGCTATGGCGCGTGCGCGCCCGATCTTCGTGAGCGATGTAGGCGCCACTGCGGAACTGGTGAACGACGCGAACGGTTCTCTTCTACCGAAAGGAGATGCCGACGCATTGTATGCTGCGATCGTGCATTTCGCTTCGCTCGATCCGGGCACGCGGGCCGGGATGGGCCGCCGATCGTACGAACTCGCCCGATCGAAATACCATTGGCCCGTGGTGGCCGATCGGTTCGTGGACCTTGCCCGCAAGATCAGCGCGTGAAGCAGCAGCGGAAGTATTTCGCGGCAGAGGGATCACCCGTAGTGGCGATGCCGGTCGCGGCCGCCGCACAAGTACCATTGCCCGCGATGCGCACACCATAGTCCTCGTTCGCCGTATTGTTCGTCCATTCCCACACCGATGGCATGTTCTGCAGACCGAGAACTGCGGCATCCGTGCATGCGGAATAGAATTCACCCCACGAGCACAAGCGCAGCCCTTGCGATCCGCATGTTTGGATCGAGTCCCAGAATTCCTGCTGCGGTGAGCGATCCACCTGTATGCAGAACTGTTCGTTCACCGCTACGAGACCTTCCGGGCAACCTCTCGGGATACGTGGCGATCCGTTCATCAGTTGGAAGCCGTTCCCGTCGAAGACGATCGAAAGGATGGTGCCTTCCGGGATCCAATTCCCATCGATGTTCGTGGCATTCCCGTAGGTGACGTTGAACGGACCGTGCTCGTTCACCATCACCTGCAGCGAGCCGTTCATCGGCGCTGGCGATCGCACCAGAAGTTGGGTTCCCGGTATCGGCGCCTGATCCAGGCCCTGCAGATCGATCTGCCAGAGCGCTCCGCCGGCGGGTTCGGAGGAACGATGTGCATTGTTCAACTCGGTCGCGGCGTTGATCACGGCATCGGGCGCAACGATCGAAGGCACCCCGGTGATCTGCCGCTGTGCCGGATCGGTGCTGTTGAGCTCGATCGCCCTATCCACCTTGATCTGTGCGGCCGCGATCCCCACGAGCGAATGGAACACTATGATCAGCACATATCTCATCGCGGATGGTAGCAGCAGCGTGCCTTCCCTTGTGAAAGCACCGGATTTGCGGAGCGCTGGCTCTTGCAATTGTAGCGGCCGGCCTGATCGGCAGTGTGTGAATGGTTGGACGTGTCGTCGATCCATTCCCATTCGGTGAAAAGCCCGGTGAGTTGTGGGCCGTTCAGCGAGCAGCCCAGATAGAATTCATCCCACGTGCAGAGCTTCCCGCCTTTGGCGTTGCAATGATCGGTGGCGTTGTAGATGATCATGTTCGCGCTGGGCGCCACGTCGATGCAAAGTCCATCGTGGATCGCCACGCTTCCCGGCGGACAGCCTTTTTCCACTGGCGCGAGAATGATCCATCGGTCCACCGCGTTCACCACTTCGATCACCGATCCGGCACGCAAATGCCCGGGGATCGGCGCCGCCCCATCCGATCGCAGAAGCGGGAGATCCGCAAGGCCACTGGTGCGAAGTTGAAGCGCTCCGCTGAGATCGTTCGGGCACAAGAATCGCAGCAACATTCCGGGACGGTAGGCATCGATCGGTACATCACTGGAAAGCTCGATCGTATTCGCATTCACGACCGCATCGGTCCAATGTGCGATGCCAAGCACCGATGTTCCCACCGTGATGGCGGAAGTTGGCCAGGTGGGGGAGGCCACACCATCGATCGCGCGTTCGCCTGGATCGCCCGTGAGACGGATCTCCCGATCCAGCACCACCTGTGCATGGCCAAGGATCGGCGCGATCCAAAAGAGAAGCAAGAGGCACCTCATCTGTTCCTGCAGCATCGTATCTGTCCCGATGTGGTGGGCCCTGCGGTGCGGCCGTGCTGGCACGAAGGCACGTTGAACGGATCGCCATCGCCGGAACCTGTGGACCCAAAGCCCATCTGCTTCGCATCGGCGCCGTTGTTGCCCGCGTGATCCACCCATTCACCAGCAAGAACAGTGGCGTTGAAACCGGCATCGGTGCGGCAACCCTGGATCCATTCCGAGAACGTGCACAGCCGCGCATCCATGTTGCGGCAGTGGATGACCGCCTGGTAGAACGTGGCCGATCCGTAGCTGGAATCGCTGATGCAGAAGTCTGGCCCCACCGCACGGAAACCCTGCGGACAAGTACGGTACGTGTTGCCGATCACCTGGAAGGCTGAGCCATCGAACACGAGCCGCGCAGGAATTCCGGGTAGCAGATCGGCGCTGTCCAACGGGATCCCGCCCCACTTCACGATCGGAAAAGCACCAAGGCCGTTGAGGTCCAGGGTGGCGTTCGCTTCGTTCGCCATGTCCGGTACGACGGTGATCGCCATGCCAGGTACATATGCCGTTGCAGGCGGAACAAGGTTCGCGGTGATCGCTGCGGAACCGGTGGCCGTTGCGTAAGCCATGCTCGTGGCCAGAGCCGCTTCCAGGCTTACAGCAGCATCATACACGCTCGGATCGGCCAGGCCCAACACCTGCTTGTAGGCCGCCTGATCACCGTTCAATTCGATGCGCACAGGCACATCCCATTGGCCGATCGATGGTTGAACGAGAAGGAAGAGACCGAGCGCATGGATCGCCTTCATTCCTTCACCAATTTGAAAGTGTGGATGCGATCGACACGCAGGAAGAACAAACCATTCTCGAAGCGGGAAAGATCCAATGCGAAGCTTCGATCATGGATGGATCCGATCAAATGAAGAGGAAGGGCCTTTCCATTCTCATCGAACAATTCCAGGTCGCGGATCTTCCGATCTGTCTCGGTACTGATCGTTACATGCTGTGATGTGATCGTCGGGAAAACGATGATCCCCATTTCCGCCAACTCATCGATACCGGTGGTGGAATTGAAATGGAACGAGGTGATGTACGGGCGCGGTGATAGATCGGTAGCGATCAACGAGACCTGATCCACGCCCAAACCGGATGGCATGGGAACCCAGAATGAAGAAGGATCCTCGGAATCGTGCAATCGCAGATCCGCGGGGAACAGGCCGTTGAGTTCGGTGGAATCGAAATGAAGAACGAGCTGGCTGAGCCCGGCAGGCGTGCCTTCCTCGAACTTGAACCAGCGTGCAATGCTTTCATCCCCGTTGCCCAGTGTGAAGGGAAGATGTCCGCGCACCAACTCCAGCGGCCCGATCGGCCCGGCCGAGGTGAGTTCAAGGCCAAGTCCTCCGGGCTGAGATCCATTCACCGGTGATGACTCCGTGATCCAGGCATGTTCGGTGCCCGATCCCACGATCGGCGCCCCGGGCGCTTCTGCAAGCAATGCTCCATCCTGGAATTCGATCCGGCCGTCGTTGGTCACCTGCGAGCCTGCCAGGAGTTCCCAGCTGATCGGACCTTGCAATTGCAGCGTGGTGCCTGGTTGCACGAGCATGTTCCCTCCCACGAGTTGTGCTTGCTGGGCGTTGGAAATGAAGGAAAGTGACAGGAAGATGGCAACGATCGCCGCTCGCATCGGAGCAAATATAGCGGGCTGCGTTCCCGGCAGGTTCCCTAGCTTTAGGCCCAAAGCGGCGCCACGCATGGATATCAAGGGATTTCTGGCCGATCACAGCGGCCATTTCTCACCTTACGACATACCGGGAGCGATCTTTTCGATGCTTGTGGCGGCATTGATCACCTGGCTTGTGGCCGTATTCGGTGGAAGAGTGGACGGAGCTGAGGCGCGATCCCTGGCGCTCTGGTCGGCTTCCGCCGCGCTGGGCGTGATCTTCACGAAGATGCAGCTTCCGCTCGCGATCGCTCTCGTGGCGCTTGCATTGATCGTAAGGCCTTCGTTCACCAACAGGCGGGAACAGTTGCTGCTTTTCGGTGCGTTGGTGATCGGTTTCGGTTGCGGCAGTGGTGCCGCGCTGATCATGGCCATCGTTTCGATACCTTATCTATTGATCGTGCGCTGGGCGATGCCTGCCCGGGCAGGTCGCCAGATCGATGAAGTATAGCCGGGATCTCGTGAATGCACCGTTCTGGTTGATCCTGTCGATCGTGGCGATCGGGCTGATCGGTGCTTCCATGGCGCCCGGTGAACGTTCGATCGGCTCTGCTTCCGCATCCACTCCTGTGATCGAAGGCCCTTCAGGGGTCGCAGAGGAAGGTGATCCCATCACGGTGCGTTCCACCGGTGGAGGTGATCTGCTCGTTTCGATCGGTGCAGAAGATCCCGCAAGGGCAGGTACGGAATTCCGATCGGGGATCTCCCCCGATCATGCGGCCGCATCGCGCATTCTTGCCATTCCTCTGGCCATGCAATGGCGCCACCCGAAAGCCGGTCTGCCGGCTGCGCAGATCGTGAAGGCGGCCGAGATCGATCCCCTGGGCCGGATCGGTCCGCAAAAGGTCCGTACTTTCCTTTTCCACGATCATGGTGATCTGCCGGTGATCTCGCTGGTCGCGGATCATAATGCACTGTTCAGTGCCGATAGCGGGATCATGGTGGTGGGCGATTATTACCTGCGCGCTGAAGAGAAGGGATCGCGTTCTTACCAACGTGATCCACGGTGGTGGAAATATCCGGGTAATTTCATGGGCCGCGGAAAGGAATGGCAGCGCGATGGCCATCTTGAATTCTTCGATCGCGATGGACAGCCGGCCACTTCCGCGGAAGTTGGAGTGAGGATCAATGGGCAGATGACACGTGGATTTCCGCAGCACGCGCTCCGGTTGCTTTTCAATTCACCTTTCGATCCGTGGAACGAAGGGATCGCCGGCTATCGATCGATGGTGCTGCGCGCAGCGGGGAACGATCAGATAAAGGCGATGATGCGCGATGCGTTCCAGCAGGAGCTCTGCGCCGATCTTCCGTTCGAGGTCTCGAAGGCCTGGCCGACCGTGCTGTACATCAACGGAGCATATTGGGGCGTGCACCATCTGCGTGAACGGATCGATGATGATGAACTGGCGCGGCGTTATTCCATTCCAGCGAAGCAGATCACCATTCTGGAGGATGCGGTGGCGCTTTACAAAGGCGATCCGCAGCAAGTACAGGAGTTCACGCGCCTTCTCGCACAGGTGGAAAATGGATCGATGGATATGGACCGGTCGCGCGGTGCGATGGATGTGGATGGGTTCCTTGCCTACATGGCGAGCCAGATGATCCTGGGCAACATGGATTGGCCGGAACAGAACGTGAAGTATTGGCGGTTCACCGGTGAGAAAGGGGAAGGTGTGCGCGATGGGCGTTGGTATTTCATCATGGGCGATTCCGATCTTTCCTTTGGTGCAAACGCTTCACCCGAGACCGATCCATTCATCCGGGTGCGGAATTCCAGCGCACCGATCGCACGGCTTTTCCGCGCCATGATGCGCGATCCGGTGATCCGGCAGGCCTTTGTGCGAAAGATGGATCAGCTGATCGAAGGGGAACTTTCCACCGCCCGAATGCTTGAAGGGATCGATCGCATGGTGGCATTGATCGGGCCGGAGATGGACAGGCATACCGCGCGCTGGCGCAAACCGGCCGATCGCGCGGCCTGGGAACGTGAGGTGCAGGTGATGCGGGAATTCGCCAAGCGCCGCGCCACCGTGGTGAAGGATCGTTCGGCTTCGATCGGGAACATTTTCGTCCAGGAGCAATGATCGACCTGATCCGTAACCATCTCGCCTTCATCATCATCGCCATTTCGTGGGTGCTGGTGGCGGTGTATGGCCAGGCCTTGATCTATGCATGGCTTCCCTTCACCATACTTCTGCTGAAAGCGAAGGAACAATGGCCCGAACTGCTCATGGGGCTGCTTCTTTTCCTGGTGCTTTCAGACATGGACAAGCACATCAACGAGATGTTCATCATCAAATCGGTGAAGAACGTGTTCATCGTGATGCTGGCGCTGTTCTTCATCATCGAGCGCAACCGATTCTTTCCGTTCAGCCGCGTGTTCAACATCTTCCTGCCGTTCTTCATCTACAGCTTTTTCCCGCTGATCTGGAGCAAGGTGATGTTCCTGGGTTTCCAGAAGACGATCAGCTACGGCCTCATGTTCCTGATCATTCCGAATTACGTGCTCTACAACTACCGCATGATGGGCTGGCCGTTCTTCACCAACCTCATCCGGTTCATGGCGATGATCCTGGTGGCCGGGTTCGTGGTGAGTTTCTTCACCGATATCTCCACCGATATCGGCGGGCGTTTCCGGGGACTTTTCGGCAACCCGAACGGCATGGCGATCTACTGCTTTTTGTGCATCCTTCTCTTCACGGTGCTCATTTCGATCAACAAGCAGGCTTTCACCTTCCGCGAGAAAGTGGTGTTGTACGTGATCTTCTTCTATTTCCTGATCGCCTCCGGATCGCGCGCATCGCTGGCGGCCACCATGATCTTCATCTTCTTCGCGCGCTTTTTCTCGTATTCACCCTTCCTCGGTTTCGTGGTGCTGCTGGCGATCTTCGGGGTGGCTGAAGTGATCTCGGCCAACCTGCAACCGATCATTCTTGCGCTGGGCCTGGAAGAATATTTCCGGTTGAATACGCTGGAGGATGGGAGCGGGCGCTACTTCGCCTGGGAGTTCGCCTGGGGCCATGCCCAGAAGTTCTTCGTGTTCGGCGGCGGGTTCGCCAACGATGAGGCGCTGATGAAATATTACCGGCTCTACCTGGAACGCATGGGCCACCAGGGCGGCGTGCACAACAGTTACCTGTCGTTCTGGCTCAACGTGGGCCTGGTGGGGCTGGTGATCTTCCTGCGCAGCTTCTTCCTGTTGTTCTTCAAGGCCGGTAAACTTGTGCCCATGAGCCTTGCCGTGATGTTCTCGGTCCTCTTCTCGATCATGTACGAATCGTGGCTCGTTGGATCGCTCAATCCCTATACCATCGTGATGTTGATGATCATGACCGTGCTTTCGGAAGATGAGATCGTGAACTGGGAGGCGCATGCCTCGCTGGAGCAGGAAGCAGTGCCGGAACAGGAGGTCGAATACCTGATCGCTCCGGCACGATAAGAATTCTCACCGTGGATCGATCCCCGAGAACCCGTCGCCGGAAGATGAAGAAAAGTACCAGGATAGCACTGGTCCTTGGTGTGTTGGTGCTGCTCACCGGCCTCGCCGCATTCCTTGCCGATCGCAAGTTGAAAGGCCTCGGCCATCCCGGTCTGGTACGTTTCGCCAGGCAGGTGGCGGTGAATTATCCGAAAGGTTTCCAGGTGGATCCGATCGAACTTGAATTGAAGGTGAACGATGCCGATATGCAGCGCCTGCAACAGGTGGTGGAGGATGCACGCGCCCGCGGTGTGATCGTGCCAGAAGGCAACGAATATGTTCCGGCGGAACTGATCTCGCCCGATGGTATTTCAAAGGCGAAGGTGCGCATCAAGGGAAAGCTCACCGATCATGTGAAGGGCGACAAATGGTCGTTCCGCGTGATCGCCAGGAAGAACGGCGGTTTCAATGGGATGCGGCGATTTTCACTTCAACATCCCGGCACACGCAACTATCTCTACGATTGGTTCTACCACAAGTTGATGGAGGGTGAAGGCATCGTGGCATTGCGTTATGGTTTTGTGCGCTTGCGCTTCAACGATGAGGATCTCGGCGTGTATGCGTACGAGGAACATTTCGGCCCGGAATTGCTCGAGAACAATGGGCGTTCGGAAGGCCCGATCTTCCGTTTCGATCCATCGTTGTATTGGGAACACCGGCTCAATGAGATGCGGAAGTTGAAGGTGGATGGCCCTTATGCGGAGTATCAGGCGGCTTCGGTGGATGCCTTCGGATCGGGCGAGATCGCCGAAGATCCCGGGTTGCGGCGCCAGTTCGAAGAGGCGGTGGCGCTGATCGAGCAGTTCCGCCGCGGAAAGCTCTCCGCTCCACAGGTGTTCGATGCCGACAAGATCGCGCGGCGTCATGCGATCCTCGATCTGATCGGCGGACATCATAGCATGGATTTCAGCGATGTGAAGTTCTATTATGATCCGATCGCACAGCGCGTGGAACCGGTGGCGTACGAAAGTTTCAGTGCGTTCAAGATCAGGCAGCTTGCAGGCAGTTACAGGTTCACCGGCAAGTTCAACGAGAGCATGGATCTGCACGATGCGTATTTCAACGATCCATCGCTTTTCCGTCTCTACGTGCATCATTTGGAACGCGTGTCACGCCGCGATTATCTCGACAGTGCGTACGCTGTGCTTGGTCCAGCGATGGATAGTGCATCGGCCATCATCTACCAGGAATTCCCTTGGAAGGAAATGGATCGATCGATCTTCGAGAACAACCAGAAAGTGATCCGTCGCCTGCTCGATGTTCCGAAGGGTTTCCACGCATATCTGCAGGATCGCTCAGGCGATACGTTGAAGATCCTTGCAGTTCCGATCGAAGCACTGCCAGTGGAAGTGCATTCCATCGATGTGGGAAATGGACCTATCGCCCCCATCGATGCGGTGATCGTTCCAGCGCGCTTGCGCGGAAGGATGGGCGAACCGCTGGAAATGCATTTCGCGGCCGGGCCGATCGATAGCACGGCAAAGATCACCATCACCTACAGTGTGCTCGGCGCTTCCGTAAAGAAGGAATTGGAGGTATTCCCCTATGCACTGGAGCTGGATCGGATCTCGCTGGGATCGCTGCCATTCACGGATCTGCGATCGGTGCCGTTCATTGCGATCGACGAAGAGAAGAAGCAGATCCTTTTGCGATCGGGATCATGGGCGATCTCTTCCGATCTTCATCTGCCCGAAGGCTACAAGGTCATCGCCAGAGCACCTTTCGAACTGGATCTTCAACAAGGCGCTCGGTTGATCTCGCGATCACCGATCGAATTGAAGGGCGATGAGGAAATGCCGGTCCGGATCCATTCGTCGGACAAGAGCGGTGGAAGCGTTCTGCTGCTCGATGCGAAGACCGCTTCGAAATTCGATCATGTTACGATCGAAGATCTTGGCGTTTCCTCCACCGGCTTTGCTTTGCTCATTTTCCAATCGTCGCCGATCGAATTTTCGGATTGCCGGATCGGAGGCGGTCCATCGCGCGATCTTTTGCAACTGGTGCGGTCCACTTGCGTAGTGAAGAATTGCACATTCGCCGGCGGGCGCGATCAATTCTCTTCCATTTATTCCTTCGTGAAGATGGATGGAGCGGACATCTACGGCGCGGGCGATGATGCGATCGTTATACGTGGCGGCATGGTCCATCTACGGAACGTCTCGATCGAAAATGTGAAGGGCACCGCACTGAAGGCGAACGTTCACGCGGAGATCGATGCCGCAGAGATCTGGATCACCGATGTGGATCGGGGGATCGATATCGGCGAAGGATCGAGCTTGAAATTCACGGATGGGAACATCGCGGCGAGCGAGATCGCGATCGTTGTGGAGAAACCGGTGATCCGCTATGGGCCGGTGAATGCGCAGATCAGCGGGGTGGTGATCGAAGCACCTGAGCCTCACAAGATCGCCGGTGGCAACCAGGTGAAGATCGATGGCAGGGATCCGTTAACGAACGAAACGACCGGGAAATGAGATCCCTGGCGGTACTCTTCTTCTTCAGTGCCGTACTCTGTCATGCACAGATCTCACCCTTCAATGGAATTCCGATCGGTCCAGCGCCGGACGGTAATTATCGCCTCGTCATAAGCGGACATTTCCACGGCGCGAGCCACGATCGGTCCGGGTATCCGGCCGCGACGTTGCTGGCGAACATCGATACGATCAACGGGCTGAACGCACAGATCCTTCTGAGCACCGGTGATCTGTTCCTCGATCCCGAAACCGATCACCAGCGATACGAACGCTCGTTCTTCAGCAAGCTGAACGTGCCTTTGTTCAATGCGCCGGGCAATCACGACAAGGGTGAATATTACGATCGGGAATTCGGCGGATCGGACCAGGTGATCACGATCGGAAAGGATCGGATCGTTCTATTCGACACGGAACGCAACAATGGCAGTTTGGACGATGCACAGATCGGTCTCTTGCAGGAATTGCTTGAAGGTGATGCGCCCCGCCGGGTGTTCATCGTTTCGCACCGGCCGATCTGGTCCGAGAAGGACGAACGTTACGGACCGCTCTTCGAAGGGAACACGCGCGCAATTCTCGGCACCAATTATTCGAAGGAGATCGGACCATTGATCGAACGGATCGCCGAACGATCGGAAGTGTTCTGGACCAGTGGGAGCATGGCGGGCGAAGCGCGATCGAGCATCTTCTTCCAGCCGCATGCGCCGAACATCACCTTCATTCAATCAGCGATCCGGAACGAACTGCGCGATGCCTTGTTGATCGCCGATGTGAAGCCCGATACGATCAACTGGTCGGCGCTCTCGCTCACCGGCCAGCAATTGCTGCGGCCACAGGAATACGATGCGCAGTGGTGGTGGTCGCAAAAAGGAAAAAGGGAAGGCTTCAACTGGCGGCTCGTTCCTTACCTGATCCGATCCACAATAACGCATCGCGCATTCTGGTGGGGCCTGGCGGCGGGCATCCTCCTTCTCTCGATCGCACGGCTGGCATTGCGCCGGGGCGTTTGATCGGGCGCTTGCTAGATTTGCCGCAACTACTCAACATGACGCGCATACTGGTCACCGGAGGTGCAGGTTTCATCGCCAGCGACCTTGCCATCAAGCTTGCTTCCGATCCGGCCAACGAAGTGGTGGTGGTGGACAACCTGCTCACCGGCGACATGTCCAAGTTGAAGAAGGCGCCGAACCTGCACTTCATCAAATGCGACGTGAACCGCTTCGAGGACATCAGCGGCGTGTTCTACGCCAACTGTTTCAAGTACGTGTTCCATTATGCGGCGGTGGTGGGAGTGAAGCGCACCACCGAGAATCCCGTGATGGTGCTGCGCGACATCGATGGGATCCGCAACATACTCGATCTGGCGAAGAACACCGGCGTGAAGCGCGTTCTGTTCTCCTCTTCCAGCGAAGTGTACGGCGAACCCGTGGAGATCCCGCAGAATGAGCTCACCACCCCGTTGAATTCGAAGCTGCCGTATGCGATCGTGAAGAACATCGGTGAGGCGTTCCTTCGATCGTACCAGCGGGAATTCGGGATCGACTACACCATCTTCCGCTTCTTCAACACCTACGGCCCGAAGCAAAGCCACGACTTCGTGATCTCGAAGTTCATCCGCGCAGCGCTCGCCGGCAACGACATCACCATCTATGGCGATGGCCAGCAGACACGCACCTTCTGTTACATCGATGACAACATCGATGCATGCCTGAACGCGTTCTACAACGACAAGGTGATCAACGATGTGGTGAACATCGGATCGGACGTGGAGATCACCATCAAAGCACTGGCTGAACTGATCATCGAGATCACAGGCAGCCGATCGCGGATCGTACATCTGCCGCCGCTGGAGGAAGGGGACATGACACGACGGATGCCCGACATCACGCGGATGCGCGAATTGCTCGGCCGCCCACCGATCCCATTGCGCCAGGGACTTGAGCGTATCCTCGCCGGGGTGGCGGTGCCGCGCTGATGTGCGGGATCGCCGGCATATACGGGCTTGAAAAGCTCCCCGATCCGCGCGCGGAGATCCGCAGCATGACCGATGCTTGCGCGCATCGCGGACCCGATGCGGCCGGTGAATGGATCGATGATACGGTCGCGCTCGGTCATCGAAGGCTCAGCATCATCGATCGCACTACGGCTTCCGATCAACCGTTCATCAGCACCGATGGATCGCATGTCTTGATCTTCAACGGGGAGATCTACAATTACCGTGAACTGAAGCAGGAATTGGTGCAGGCCGGCCATTCATTCCGCACGAATTCCGATACGGAAGTATTGCTCACCGCTTACAGGCATTGGGGCGCAGGATGCCTGCGGAAATTGCACGGCATGTTCGCCTTCGCGATCTACGATGTCCGGAAAAAGGAAGTGTTCATCGCGCGTGACAGGCTCGGCATAAAACCGCTGTATTACCACAACGGGAACGCGCACTTCATTTTCGGATCGGAACTTCGATCGGTACTCGCTTCAGGACTTGTTCCGCGGAAGCTGGATCATATTTCACTGATCGATCACCTGCGTTATCAAACGGTGCATGCGCCGGATACGATCGTGGCGGGAGTGAAGATGTTGATGCCCGGCCATTTCATGATCGTGGGCGATGGTGAGATGCGGATAGAACGGTGGTGGGACCTGAATTCATCGGCGAGGCGTGATCCGATCCGAATGGATCGGCGGACCGTGGAGCGCGAGATCCGATCGCGCCTGACCAAAGCCGTTGAGCGAAGGCTGGTGGCCGATGTTCCGTTCGGCGCATTCCTAAGCGGAGGGATCGATTCCAGCGCGATCGTCGGGCTGATGAGCGAAGTGAGCACGACGGGAGTGCACACCTTCTCGGTGGTTTTCGATGAGGAGGAATTCAGTGAAGAGGAGTATGCTTCGATCGTGGCGAGGAAATTCGGGACTCGGCACGAAGTGCTCCGGTTGAAGGCCACGGAAATGCTCGATCTGCTTCCATCGATCCTCGCGTCGATGGACCATCCGAGCGGTGATGGCGCGAACACGTGGATGGTGAGCCGGGCGACGAAACAAGCCGGTGTCACCATGGCACTTTCAGGGCTGGGCGGCGATGAATTGTTCGCCGGTTATCCGGTGTTCCGCCATGTGATGTCGTTGTGGCGGAAGCGGTACATCACGCAATTCCCCGGTTGGTCGCGAAGGATCGCGAAGGCCTTGCTCATGCGCGCAAAACCGGAATTCGCCCGATCGGCATGGGCCGATGCGATGCTGCTCAACTCCTTTACGGTGGATGCCACCTATCCGCTGGCGCGGCTGCTCGCCACCGACCGCGATCTCCGATCGGTCCTGAACACGACCGATCTGCCCGGGAACAGGGTGCGAAGGATCATGCATCGCATCATCCGTGAGGAAGGTGCGCACGATCTGCCCTTTCTCGGCCAGGTCTCGATCGGCGAACTTTCAACCTACCTGCCCAATGTGCTGCTGCGCGACACCGACCAGATGAGCATGGCGCATGCGCTTGAGGTACGCGTGCCGTTCCTGGACCATGAACTCGTGGAGTTCGTGATCGGGATCAGCGATCAAATGAAATATCCGCATACGCCCAAGCAATTGCTTGTTTCCGCCCTTGGCGATCTGCTTCCACCAGAGATCGTGCATCGCCGGAAAATGGGCTTCGTGCTTCCGTGGGAACAATGGATGCGCAAAGAACTGCGCGGTTTCTGTGAAGCAAGGATCGCTTCTCTCGGCCGCCGGGCCATGTTCCGCAAAGGTGCGCTGGAAGCGATGTGGCGATCGTACCTGAAGGGTGATCCGCGTGAGCGGTGGTTCCAACTCTGGTCCATGGTGGTGCTGGAGGATTGGATCCAGCGCAACGGGATCGAGGAGTGAAAAGAGAAAGAGGGACCGGAGCCCCTCTTCCAAGATCATTGTTCCGAACCGATCAGAACTTGGCGCGCGACTTACGGCCTACGCGCTTCGATCCACGGATCCAATTATAGCGCTGGCGGTAGAAGTTGGATTGGCCGCGAAGCACATAGCTGTACGTGAGTGTTGCGGTGAGGTAACTGTCATTGTGCGTGGGATCGCCGCGAACATCACCCGGACCATAGTTGTTCGGATGTGGCAGATCCACGTTCGGATCGAGCGAGACCGCGTAGGGCCGTTGGTTGGCGAGCTGGGCGGCAAGGCCGTTCGCGCCACCGGGCAGCAGAGCTGGATCGGCATATTCGGTGCTCGCATCGTCCAGGTAATCGGTAAAGGTGGTGCGCCAGCCGATATCCATGCCGAAACGGTGACGGCGCTTCTTGGTGAAGTGGAAACCGATGCCCGCTGGGATCGATACGCCGAGCTGCGAATATTCAACGAGCTCCGTGGTGAGTGGCCGCAGATCGTACACTTCACCCTGGTTGTTGAGCTGGCCTTTCGGGTTGTGGTAGTACACGCCCACGCCCACGTAACCGAACAGGCGGAAATCGGTGCGGTAGCGACCGCGGCCGCCGAGATCATTGTCCTGGTAGATGGTGAACTCGGGCCGCAGATACAACTCGAGCATGTTATTCCTGAAATTGAGGTTGCGGCCACGGCGCGGACGGTATTCGGTAAGGTTGTCAGCCCCCTGGATCCGGAAGTACATGAGGCCGGCGTTCAGGGAGAAGAGCCTGCTAAGCCTGCGGCGCGCGAAGCCACCCACGGCCCAGCGGGTCTGGCCCAGTTTCATATCCCACACGAAATCCCGGCGGGGTTGGTCCTTGCCACCCATCTCCCCGAGATAGTTCGATCCGCCGAGGTGAACCCCGAAGTCCCAGGCATATTGGGCTTCAGCCTTTTGCAGGCCGAAGAGACCGAGGGAGAAGATCAACGAAAAGCGTACAAGATTCCTCATAGGGCGATCAATGGAATTCATTCCTCAACACGCAAACTTAGCAAAGTTCACTTCGATCCGCTACTTCATCCTCATCAAGTTGTTCAACCTTCACCCAAAGTGCGCTCGGCCGATCGGCGGAAGCCGGGTACTTTTGCACCAATGCTGCCGACGAACAGGGTGAACGAACTTTTTGGGATCCGCCATCCGCTGGTGCAGGCCGGCATGATCTGGTGTTCGGGCTGGGAGCTTGCATCCGCTGTATCCAATGCCGGTGGCCTGGGCGTGATCGGTTCCGGTTCGATGTATCCCGAAACGCTTCGTGTACATATCCGCAAATGCCGCGGTGCCACCGACCTACCTTTCGCGGTGAACGTGCCCATGCTCTATCCCTCGATCGAGGAACACATGGCCGTGATCATGGAAGAGAAAGTTCCGATCGTGATCACTTCCGCCGGCGATCCTGGGGCATGGACAGCGATCCTGAAGGAAAAAGGCATCACCGTTGTACATGTGGTGAGCAGCGTGAAATTCGCATTGAAGGCCGAACAGGCCGGGGTTGATGCGATAGTTGCGGAAGGTTTTGAGGCCGGTGGCCATAACGGACGGGAGGAGACCACCACACTCGTGCTTGTGCCCATGGTGGCCGATGCCGTGAAGATCCCGGTGATAGCTGCGGGCGGCATCTGCGATGGCAGGAGCATGCTCGCCGCGTTCGCGCTGGGCGCGGAAGGTGTTCAGGTGGGCAGCCGTTTCGTATGCTCGATCGAATCCAGTGCGCACCAGGCCTTCAAGGAAAGGGTCGCGGGCGCCGGTGAAGGTGAAACGAGACTTACACTGAAGGAACTTGCACCAGTACGGCTGCTCCGGAACAAGTTCTTCGACGATGTGCAAAAAGCATATGCGAATTGTGCATCGGTGGATGAATTGAAGGCCTTGCTCGGCCGGGCCCGGGCCAAACGCGGCATGTTCGAAGGCGATCTGGAAGAGGGTGAATTGGAGATCGGGCAGGTGAGCGGCCGCATCGATCGGATCAAGCCCGCGGCCGTTATCGTGGAAGAGATCATGAACGAATATCACGCCGCGCTCGGGGCGCTCAGCCCACCGGCGCTGACGCCACAATAGTGTGAATTGGCAACAGATGATAGTTGCGGCGCGTCTTAAGAACGTGATCGGCACCTGGATGGCGAAATTCCCGATCGGCCGCTGGCCGGTGCTTTTGGTGCTCCTGATCGTTCCGTTCGGGGCGAATGCGGTCGTGCTCGATCCGCCGTCTGCGCGCTGTGCAACTGTTAACGTGGCCGGTGATGTCACGCTGAATTGGATCGCTCCGGCCGATCCAGGTGGCGATTTCCTGGAATACAGGATCTACAATTCCTCCGTTGAAAGCGGCCCCTACACACAGATCGGATCGATCGCGGCATATGGTACAACCAATTACTTCCATGCCGGTGCCAATGCCCTGATCGGGCCACAGTACTATTACCTCACCACTGTCTCCACATCGCCGGCGCCCAATGAATCGATCGCATCTGATACGCTCGTGACCCTTTTCCTCGAAGTGGACCAGAGCACACCGTTGGGAAATGCGGTATTGAGCTGGAACCAGCCCACGATCCTTCCAACATCCGCATCCGACCTTGCGATCTGGATGGAATATCCGCTCGGCAATTGGATCCTCCTGGCGAATGTTCCTTCCACTACCACGAATTACACCCATGTGATCTCCGTATGTGAGGATTCGCTCACGTTCAGGATCGGGCTTTCGGATGCGAGCGGTTGCATTTCCTTCAGTTCACGCGATGGCGATATCTTCCAGGATGCCACACCACCGAGTTCACCCATCCTGAATTCGGTTTCCGTGGATACGCTTTCGGGGCTCACCAACATTTCCTGGGATCCAAGTCCGGAAGGCGATACCGATGGGTATATCGTAGTTCTGGTCACTCCCGGCGGCGGAGTGATCGTGGATACGGTCTACGGCCAGAACAACACGAGCTACGAGTGGAGCTGGAGCGATCCGGAAAGCGGCCCGGAATCATTCACCGTGGCGGCTTTCGATACGTGCCAGGTGGGTGATCCCCCCAGCCCCAACACGAGCGCAACACTTCCCGAGCATACCACCATGCATCTTGCCACGGGATACGATCGGTGTTCCTCCACCATCTCGCTGTACTGGACACCTTACGGCGGTTGGGCACCGGTGAGCTACCAGATACTTGTGCAGGCGAACGGTGGAGCCTGGAGCAGCTTCACCAACGTGCCAGGGGACCAGACCGATCTGCTTTTCGATGCCACGCCGGGCACGGCCTATTGTTTCATCATAAAGGCGATCGAAGGTCCGGGCTTGAGCACCTCGTTCTCCAGTGAAGCCTGCCGTTTCGCGGAATATCCGGCCGTGCCACAATTCAACTACATACGTACCGTGACCGTGGCGGAGCCCGATCGGATCCTGATCGTGGACAGTGTGGACATGACCGCGCAGGTGAGCCTTTACCGCCTGGAACGATCGGACAATGGTGGTGAATGGCAGGAGATCGCAACAGCGGATGGCAGCGAAGGTCCGGTGATCACGTTCGTGGATGATGATGTGGATCCGGCCCTGATCGCCTACCGGTACCGTGTGCAGGTGCAGGATAGTTGCGGAAGCGCATCGATCACGAGCAACATCGGCGGGAACATCGTGTTGCAGGCAACGTCCGATCTGCGCAACTACAACGAACTGAAGTGGAATTCCTATCTAAATTGGGCTGGATCTGTGGCAAATTATGTGATCCACCGGGGCATCCATTTCGATCCGCTGGAACCGATCGGCGCAACTCCTCCAACACAACTGCAATACACCGATCAGGTAGGCGATCTGCTGGAGACCACGGGCCGTTTCTGCTACAAGGTCCAGGCGATCGAAATAGGGAATCCCTCCGGAATGAATGCGACATCGGAAAGCAATGAGCAATGTGCGATCCAGGAGGAATTGGTGTACATACCCAACGCATTCACGGTGGGCGGCGTGAACCCGATATTCATTCCGGTGATCGGTTATGTGGATGTGGCGGAATATGAATTCAGCATCATCAACCGGTGGGGCCAGTTGATCTGGACCACGAACGATCGTGATGAAGGTTGGGACGGTGAAGTGGACGACATTCCAGCGCCGACGGGTGTTTACGCGTATTACTGCTCTTTCCACAATGGCGCTGGACGGCGATTCGAGAAGCGCGGGATCGTAACGTTGCTCACTTCGCAGGGAAATTGACGCGAAGCTGCGCCCGGGATGGGAGCGGCAGCCCAATAAAGCGGAGGCGTTGCGGCATTGCGCTCGCCTTCGCGAAGCCTTTGGCGAAGCGAGGAGCGAGGAGGCGACCGGTCGCGTGCCGCCAAAGCTTCAGCGACGGCGCCAGGAAGCCACCGCAGCAGCAAATGCCGCCGCCGCAGCGAATTGGCTACAGCCCTTCGACAAGCTCAGGATAAACTTACAGCCCGATAAGGCGCCCTCATAAGTATTCACTCCTAACAATTACCTTTGTGCATGGAAAGTTCAACTGCCGCCCAGGTAAGGAGGTCGGATCCATCTGCGCAAGCCAACGGCAGCGCACCCCGCGAAAAATTCATAGTGGAAGGCCTCACGTACGATGACGTGCTGCTGGTGCCCGCGTACAGTGAAGTGCTACCTCGCGACGTGCAGATCCGGTCGCGTTTCTCGCGCAACATCATGCTGAACGTTCCGATCGTTTCCGCGGCGATGGACACGGTGACCGGCGCGGAACTCGCGATCGCGATCGCCCAGCAGGGTGGGATCGGGGTGATCCACAAGAACCAGAGCATCGCCGATCAGGCCGCCGAGGTGCGTCGCGTGAAGCGATCGGAGAGCGGCATGATCATGGATCCGGTGAAGCTGGAGCAGGATGCGCTGGTGGGAGATGCCCGCAAA
>JAEYYE010000070.1 GCA_023430945.1 Bacteroidota bacterium | reverse complement strand
TCGGATCGGATCGGGGAAACGGTGATCGAAACATCGATCACGGTCCCATCCTTGCGGATCCGTTTGGATTCGAACGGCTCCACATGATCCCCACGCCTTATGCGCTCAAGCATCGCTTCATGTGCTTTGGCGAATTCGGCCGGGATGTGCGCGGTAACCGGCCTGCCGATCATTTCCGCGGCGGTATAGCCGTACAGTCTTTGCGCGCCACTGTTCCAACTGGTGAATCGCCCGTCCAGATCGATACTCTCGATCGCATCCTGGGAGGATTCTACGATCGCAGCCAACTTCCGGGCATCTTCCTCAGCCAGTTTGCGATCGGTTATGTTCATGGTAGCACCAAGCATGCGCACAGGCTTCCCTTGCTCGCGGATCACAACTGCGTTGGTGAACACCCAATTCAATTCATCACGCTGGTTCAGGGTGCGGAATTCGATCTCGTAATGAGCATCGTGGTCCAGGGCATTCTGGATCGCCTCCCGGACCCGTTGCCGATCTTCCGGATGGATGAGCTTCGCATATTCGGCGAATGTGGGGGAGAACTCATCCTTGGTGACGCCATGGATCTCGTACACCGGATCGGTCCAGCTGATCTCGTCCTTCTTCACATCCCAATCCCAGATCCCGAGTTTCCCGGTGGATGTTGCGATGCGCAGCCTTTCCTCATCCTTCTTTCTTTCTGTGATGTCGAGGATCATCGCGATGAAGACCTTCCGCTGCCCATCGTCCACGCTCTGCAGGTGCACTTCCACCGGATAGGTGGTACCATCGGAACGCTTGTGCACGGTGTGGAACAGGATCTTGGCCTGTGAGCCTTTGCGAAGTGGTCGCACCAGATCATTGAACTTCTTGGCCGTGAACTCCGGTTTTATGTCCAGCGGGGTCATCCCACGCATCTGCTCCAATGAATAACCAAGATTGCTCAATGCACCTTGGTTCACGTATTGGAAGTGCAGATCCTCCGTATCGAAGATGTAGATCTCGTTGAGTGTTTTCTCAAGCACCTTTGAAAGCCGCTCACGTTCGGCCTCCATCTGCTTTCGATCGGTCACATCGATCAATACGTTCACCGCGCCTTTGCAGGATCCATCGCTGCCGATCACTGGCGTGGGGTTCGCAATGATGTATCGCTGGGAACCATCGGCGCGCTGCACCATCACTTCAACATCATGGAACGGCCGCGCTTGCTTCACCGATCGGGCCATGGCGCATTCCTCCACTTCAATTGGCTCACCATTCAGCGTGAACAACTTGTTCGCACCGCACCAACGTTCCGATCCGATCTGCGGTTCCCTCCCCCAGATCTCCGTGATCGCCTTATTGTAGAGCGTGATCACACCTTGTTCATCGCAGGCATAGACGCCCACTGGCATCATCTCCACCAGGTCCTCATAGTTCTGCCGGCTTTCGCGCAGTTCAGCCTCGATCCGTTTCTGCTCGTTCAACTCGCGCAACAAGGCCTTGTAGAGATGCGCATTGTCCAGGGCGAGCGCAGCCTGCACGCCAAGTGCCGCGATCGCATCAAGATCCCCCTGGCTGAAATGATCGGGACGCGTATGGCCAAGGAAAAGCCCGCCCAGCACGCTTCCTTCACGTGTGGTGATCGGAATGCTCAAGTGACTTCCGATCGCGCCAGGCCGGCCGTTGCGATCCTTGAATCGGCGGCCTGCAGGATGCTTCCCAAGATCGGCGATACGCACCATGCCATCGGCAGCCCACGCGGCACTGAGCTTCTCCATTTCCTTCGTAAGCGGAGGCGTACCGAGGCCGCGTACATTGAATTGCTGGATCACACCATCCTCCTTTTTCCAAAGCAGGGAGGCCGATCTTGCACCGGTGATCCTGCTGGCTGCATCGATCACACGCTGTATGATGCTTTCGGCCTCAAGATCGGCGATCAGATCATCGCCGAGCTTGTTCAAGGTCTCCAGCGTGGTTGTTCGTTGCTGGAGAGCGAGCGTAGAGTGCTTCAGTTCGGTGATATCGAGCGCAGCGCCCAGTATCCGTGCCGGTTTCCCGGGGTTATGCACCTTGCTTCCATGCGAATAGAGCCAGCGCACGGACCCGTCCGGCCGTTCGATCCGATATTCCATCTGGAATACCTGGTCCTTCTTCACTGTGCGATCCAGGGACTTTTTCACTTCGGCACGATCCGATGGATGGATCCGCAGAAAAAATGCTTCCAGTGATGGATCGAATTGATCCGTAGTGATGCCATGCATGGCGAGCAGGGCTTCGCTCCACGCCATCTCGCGCGCAGGGATATCGAGATCCCAGATACCGACCCGGCCGATGCGTGTGGCCAGGCGCAGGCGTTCTTCGCTTTCGATCAATGCTTCATTGCGTGCCTGCAATTCCTCATTGATCGTTGCGAATTCCTCGTTGATGCTCTGCAGTTCCTCTTTTGATGTCTCGAGCTCCTCGTTGATGCTCTGCAGTTCTTCATTGGAGGATACGATCTCTTCGTTGGCGGCCTGCAGATCCTGGTTGGCAGCTTCTGATTCCTCTGCGATCAACCGCATCTGCTCACGCGCTTCGCGCAATTCCTCCTCCAGTTGTAAGATCCGCACATCGGCCTGATCGCTTGCTGTGCGCGCCGTGTTCTTGCGCCGCTTCACAGGCACGCTGCCCTTTTCACGGAAGA
>JAEYYE010000012.1 GCA_023430945.1 Bacteroidota bacterium | reverse complement strand
ATCTTTGGGCGATGCAATTATACCTGGTGCCGGGGCTCGCTTCCGATCGGCGCATTTTCTCCAAACTCGATCTCAGTGAACATGAAGTGAAGGTGCTTGAATTGCCCGATCTGGATTTTGGCGCATCGATCACCGATCATGCACGGGAGTTGGCGCGAGCGGTGGAGAAGGAGAGGCACGCGTTGATCGGGATGAGCATGGGCGGGATGATCGTGCAGGAAATGGCCGCGATCACAAAGCCGGATCTGGTGATGATCATCAGCAGTTGGAAAGGTCCGGATGAGATGCCGATCTGGATCAAGCAGTTGCACGGCACGCATCCTGAACGCATCGTTTCGAAGAAATTCATCGATCGGGTGCTGCCTCTTCTTTACTGGCAGATGGGCGCGGAAACCGAAGAGGATCGTAAGCTGATCGAGCAGTTCGCACGTGGAACACCGATCGAAAAGATCAAGATGCAGATGAACGCATGCCTCAATTGGAACGGACCATCGGTGCCTCTTGAGAAGCTGATCCACATCCACGGCGACAATGATCACCTGATGCCGATCGGCCCGATCAGCGATGCGATCATGGTAAAGGACGGCGGACATTTCATGGTCTTCAACAAGGCCGATCGGATCGGACAGATCCTACGGAAAGAACTATCGGCGATCGCCAGCTGACGTTGCGTTGTCCATGTCAGTCGGTTGATAACCGCTTGAACCTTACCGAGGAAGCGAACAGCGCTTCCAGCAACTTTCGACCCGATGAAATCCATCTGGATCGATCCCTCGCGAATCGCGGTCGCAATGTTGTTGGGTTGTACGTGGCTCTTCCCTTCACTCACGGCCACGGCGCAATGCACCGCCGATGCTGGATCCGCATCGTATACGATCTGCGCTGGATCGGGGTTGAATTTGAGCGGATCGGCCACAGGCGCTTCGCCTTTCAGCGTGAGTTGGTCGGGCAGCGGAAGCAGCCATCTTTCCACCACCAGTTCGCTGCAAACGGTCTTCAATTTTCCTTCATCGTCCAACGCCGATCAATCCTTTTCGCTCACGCTTTCGATCACTGATGCGAACGGTTGCACGGCCACCGATCAGGTAACGGTCACGGTGCAAGCCACACCAGATGCGGTGCTTACATCGAACGATCCGAATCCCGATCTGTATGTATCACCGGATGGCAGCAGTTTCGCGCTCTGCGGGACCGGCGACACGGATTACGATTTCCAATTCACGGATGCGAGTCTTGCGTTGCCTGGAGCGACTTTCAGCGTGAATTGGGGAACACCACCCGCCAGTTTCAACCCACCTGCGATCGGTTGGAACGCGAGCCACAATTATCCGATCGGACTGAATACGATCAGCTACACGATCACAAATCCCAACGGATGTTCGAATACGCTTTCTGCGGATGTTTTTCTCGGAAGCAATCCTTCGGTAGGCACGAGCAATCCAGGGAACACCGTTGTTTGCGCGGGAACGCCGCTCACTTTTCCGATCAACAATGTCGCAGGGAATTCACCCGGGACCGAGTACCTGATCACGTACGGTGACGGCAACAGCACCACGTTGCAACATCCGCCGCCGGCATCGATCACATACGGCTATCCGAATACGAATTGTCCCGGTGCGCCGTACGTTTTCAGGATCGATGCCGTAACGCCGTGCCCGATCGTTTCCTACGCCACCGCGGGCCCGATCTACATCACCGATCCACCGGACGCGTCCTTCACGCTGTCTGCTGATACGGCCTGTGTGAATACTTCGATCATATTCACGAACACCAGTACTGGCGTGGGCGGTGTGAATTGTGCTGCCCCGAGAAAGGTCTGGAGCATTTCGCCTTCAGTGGGTTATGTAGCTCCAACCGGAATGGGCGATGATAACGGCAGCATTCAGCCGAACGACTGGACGCCGGGAAACAATTCGATCAGCGTACAGTTCACGCAACCCGGCACGTATTGCATCACGTTGCTCGTGGGCAATACGATGTGCGGGATCGATAGCGTGGAACATTGCGTTTGCATTGAAGCGCCGCTCGATCCCGAATTCAGCCTTACATCCACCATGGGCTGCGCTCCGCTCTTGATCGGATCGGACAATACAACGGCAATAACCGGTTGCGACATGGATCGGAATTGGACCGTATCGGGAAGCAGTCCGCCGTGCGGTGGCATCCTGGCGTGGTATTTTGCGGGAGGCACATCGGCATCCTCCAACGGACCGCAGTTCCAATTCACTGAAGCAGGAACCTATTCGGTGCAATTGCAGGCGATCAATTCCTGTGGAAGTTTTTCGGAAACGGAGACCGTTACGGTGAACGCACCACCGGAAGTGGATCTGGATGCGCTGACCGGGATCTGCGCCGGACAATGCGTCGATCCTTCGGCCACTGTGGTATCGTGCGGCTCGCCGATCACCGGTTATTTCTGGAATTTCCCGGGCGGTTCACCGGCGATCAGCAATTCCGCTTATCCCGGATCGATCTGTTATTCCGGCGCGACCAACGGCACGATCTCATTGTCGGTCACCAACAGTTGCGGTACAGCCACCGATGCGATCCCATGGACAGTTGGATCGCTTCCGCCCCAACCTGCGGTCTCATCGAACAGCCCGGTCTGCGCCGGACAAACCCTGTCGGTTACGGCGACGGCGATCCCCGGTGCAACATACAGTTGGAGCGGACCGAACGGCTTCACATCAGGCCAGGCCTCGTTCATGATCCCGGGTGTGAACGCATCGCACGCCGGAAACTATACCTTGATCGTGTCGAGCGGTGGTTGCGCTGGTCCGCCGCAAACAGTGAACGTTCAGGTGATCGCTTCGCCCGGTGTTTCGATCACGCCTGCGAATTCCGCGATCTGCGCGGGCGGAAGCACTCTGCTCACCGCTTCCGGCGCGGGCAATTACCAATGGTCGATCGGTACAACGGTGATCTTCACAGGATCGACCTTCGTGGCGAGCCCTTCTTCCACCACTACCTATTCGGTCACGGGAACGGTGGGCAGCTGTCCGGGAAGTGCCACCGCCACCGTAACGGTGAACTCGCTGCCGGTCGTTAGCGCGGGAAATCCGCAGAACCTCTGCGATCAACCGATCCCGACGCAATTGAACGGAACGCCTGCAGCCGGCACCTGGAGTGGATCGAACATCTCACCATCGGGTGTGTTCACGCCTGTGCCCGGATCGCTCGGTTCTTTCCCGGTCACCTATTCCTTCACGAATGCCAACGGCTGCACGAATTCCGCGACGGTAGACGTCACTGTTGGACCGGTGACGCAATTCGCCAATGCTGGTGTTGATACGTCCTTCTGCCAGGGAAATTCTCCGGTGAGTCTGCCCGGCCTGCCGGTTGGTGGTACGTGGTCAGGAAGCGGGATCGGAAGTAATGGAAGTTTCACGCCTTCAACTCCCGGAAGTTATCTGGCCACATACAATTTCGGATCGGGAACATGCGCCACGAGCGATCAGATGACGGTTACTGTACTCGCTTCGCCACAGATCGTCGTACCGCCCGATATTTCGGTTTGTGCCGATGCAGCGCCTGTGGATCTGCTCGCCACACCGATCGGTGGAAGCTGGAGCGGAAGCGGGATCACAGGTCCGCCGTGGCGCTTCGATCCGATGCAGGTTTCCTCTGGGTCGTACACGCTCACGTATTCGTTCAGCGACGGCGATGGATGCACATCAACCGGAAGTATCACGGCAGTGGTGAATGCGATCCCGATGGTGGATGCCGGTTCCGATCAACAGTTCTGCGATCAGCCGGTGCAGGTTCAACTATCTGCCACCCCGATCGGCGGAACATGGGATGCAGGCTGGATGGACGTTTCCGCAAATGGTTCGCTGATCCCCAATGGTGTGGGTTCCGATGAGGTCATCTATAGCTTCACGAGCAACGCCGGTTGCAGCAATAGCGATACCATCACGGTGGATGTCGTTGCGATCAATGAGCCTGCTTTCGCCGGAAATGACACTGCGATCTGCATCAACAGCGGTTCGATCCAGTTGATAGGAACACCTGTTGGCGGGGCGTGGAGCGGAAATTCGATCTCGGTGGATGGATCGTTCGATCCGGTCATTCCGGGAGATCATTTGCTCACCTATTCATTCGGAAGTTCCACGTGTGCGATCCAGGACCAGGTGATCATCACGGTAGATCCGTTGCCGCTCGTCGATGCGGGAAATGATCTTGGTGTCTGCCTCGATGGCGGACTGCAACAGCTCACAGCTACCCCGATTGGAGGAGCATGGTCTGGGATCGGTGTGGATCCTTCAGGTGTTTTCGATCCGTTACTGGCTGCTGAAGGCGGAAATCAAGTGACATACACATACACCGATCCATCCACGGGTTGCACGAATTCCGATGATGCGATCGTGACAGTTCATCCGCTGCCGATCGCTTCCTTCACGAATGATCCGATCGCATGCGTTGGTGCGCCGATCCAATTCGGCAACTCGAGCAGTGGAGCGGCTGCAGCGGAATGGAGTTTCGGAGATGGATCGGTTTCTTCATCCTATTCTCCTTCTCATGTATTCTCTGCTGAAGGTGATTTCGTGATCATGCTGGTCGCCAATACAGGCGCCGGTTGCAGCGATACTGCGTTTAGTTCGATCACTGTTTGGGATGTTCCGCAGGCGGTGTTCGCGTTGAACGTTGATTCCGGCTGTGGTCCGTTGGAAGTTGAATTCTATAACGCCTCGATCGGTGAAGGGATCTCCTTCAATTGGGACTTTGGTGGGGTCGGGATTTCAACGGAACAGGTACCAGGAAATTTCATTTTCCCAGCGGATCCATTGGATGCGGTCACCTATCCGGTCACACTTGTAGTGACGAACGTGTGCGGATCCTCCATCGCTACGACACCGGTTGTCGTGATGCCATCGCCCACAGCTGTGTTCGCACCGGACATGAACGTTTATTGTTCATTCACGGAAGTACCGTTCGCCAATGCCTCGATCGGGCTACCAGATGCGTTCCAATGGGATCTCGGTGATGGAACAACGAGCACTTCCGCCGATCCGATCGTAACGCATTCCTACTTCGCAGAGATCGATGCGGAGGAGTTCACGATCACGCTGATCGCTTCCAATGAATGTGGATCGGATACCGCCGATCATTCGATCACTGTTCTGCCCAACGAGGTAACGGCATTCTTCAACGCCGATCCGGTGAGCGGTTGTGCACCGTTGACGGTCGATCTCTCAGAGTTCTGCACCGGTGATACCACCTTGTATTGGGATCTCGGCGATGGCAACGTGAGCATCGATCCGCAGGTCTCACATACGTTCGTTGAGCCCGGGGCATATACGATCGAACTGCACGCGTTCGGTTGCGGTTATGACAGTTATACGATGCAGATCGATGTGCTGCCTTCACCGGAGCCTTCGTTCACTTCCTCACCAGGGTCGCTATGTGTTGGTGATGAAGTGGATCTCTTCAATACGACACCGGATGTCGCAGCTGTGGATTGGGACTTTGGTGACGGAAGCGGATCGGTCCTTATAGCGCCGAGCCATGTCTACAGTTCATCCGGAACCTTTGATGTCACGCTCACGGTGACTTCGATCCTCAATGGTTGCATTGCTTCACTAACAGAGCAGATCATCGTGGGGACCACACCGATCGCAGGTTTTGAGACCGATCCGGCTGCGGGGTGCGTCGATCTCACCGTCGATCTTCAGAATACTTCGATCGATGGCGATGCGTTCCAATGGAACTTTGGCGATGGGAATACGTCCGCTGAAAGTTCACCGCAACACACCTTTACACAAGCCGGAACATATACGGTCACACTGATCGCGGAGAATTTGAACGGTTGCTCGGACACCACGACATCGATCGTCGTTGCACATCCTTTGCCGATCAGTTCGTTCCAGCTTTCCGCTAGTTCGAGTTGCGTTTCACCGGTGGATGTGCAGGTGTTGAACAATTCGATCGGTGCGGCGGGCTACTCGTGGGACCTGGGAAATGGTTCGGCCAGCACGCTGAACCAGCCGCAGATCACCTTTGATGGACCGGGCACGTACACCATTGTGCTCACCGCGATCAACCAGTTCGGTTGTACCGATACATCACTGGCGGAATTCATCGTTTACCCCACGCCGATCGCAGCGTTCACCGCACAGCCCGATCCCGGCTGCGCGCGGCAGGATGTGCTTTTCGTGAATGGATCGGCGAACGCTTCACAATTCCAGTGGCTATTCGGTGATGGAGGTACTTCCAACGGGACCGATCCGATCCATGTGTACGCGGAACCAGGTGATATGGACATCACATTGATCGCCACCGGGCCTGGAGGTTGCACCGATACCCTGATCGCCGGGAACGCGGTGCACATCCAACCAACACCCTACGCCGATTTCAGCAGCGATACACTATCCAGCATCCGCAACGCGCTTCGATTCACGAACCTGAGCGAAGGAGCGGAAACGTTCCAATGGACCTTCGGCGACGAGGAGCATTCCACCGAGATGCACCCGATCCATCTTTTCCCTGCGGATGGTGGTGGCTTTACGGTCTGCCTTGTCGCGATCAATGAGTTCAGTTGTGCGGACACCATCTGTAAGTACATCGCTGTGGCACCCGATCCGGACATCTTCGTGCCCAACACGTTCACCCCGAACAGCGATGGTGCGAACGACACCTTCCTTCCGATCCTGAACGGGTTCCACGCTTGGGATTACAGCCTGCTCATCTTCGATCGCTGGGGGAATGAGATCCACCGGACGAACGATCGCAATGAAGGTTGGAACGGCGAGAGCCGGGGCATCGATCTGCCGATCGGTGTGTATGTGTGGAAGGTGATCGTATCGCGCAACGGTGATGCGCGTGACTTCATCGGTCACGTATCGCTGGTGCGCTGATCCCTCGGCGGCCGGCTTCCGAAGATCGGAAGTTCGCCGCCACAGTGCATGCAATAGAGCGCTTCATCCAAATGTCCGCGCTGCCCGCAATCAGGGCAGGTGCGATCACTGGCCTGGATGGAACGCTTCGCGAATTCAACGCTCACCATTCCGGTGGGGATGGCGATGAGGGCATACCCGAGGATCATTATCAAACTTGCGATCAGTCTGCCAAGTCCGGTCACCGGTGCCATGTCGCCATAACCGACGGTGGTGATCGTTACGATCGCCCAATAAATGCTTTTGGGAATGTTGGTGAAGCCCGATTCAGGTGATTCCACCACATAGATCACAGCACCGCAAACAGTTACGATCGCGAAGACCGCGAGCGTGAACACGATCAACCTGTGGCGGCTCGCGATCAGTGCCAGCAGCAGCAGGCGCGCTTCGCTCATGTACCGCGCCATGTTCAAGATGCGGAAGATGCGTGTGACCCGAAGCATGCGCACGAGCACCAGGGTCTGAGCACCTGGAATGATCAGGCTGAGATAAGTGGGGAGGATCGCCAAAAGATCGATCATGCCGTAGAAGCTTGAAATGTATTTCAACGGCTTGGGCGAGATCCAGATCCGAAGAAGGTATTCCAGGGAGAAAAGCAATGTGATCGTCCATTCACCGACCCATAGTTCGTGGCCCCAGCGTTCGTGGATCTTCGGCATGCTATCGAGCATCACCAGAGCCACGCTCACCAGTATCGCGATCAGCAGCCACAGATCGAAATCCCGCCCGGGCTTGGTATCCGACTTGAAGATCACACGGTACAGCTTCTGGCGAAGCGTTCCCTGCAGTTCGGAACTTTCGATCATTTCATCAGGATGGTGTTGCAATGTACCCAACTCCGGCCGCCTGCCGATCGGCAAGTGTTCGCAACTTCGCACCATGGCTTTCGGAAAGGTCGATGATCTGATGATCGCGCAATTGCGCGCGGGGCTGGACGAGGAACTTATCCTTCGATCGGATGAGGACCGCAGGCGATACGGGCATGACGAGACCGAGGACCTGATCTTTCCGCCGGAAATAGTGGTACGGCCGCGCACCACGCGACAGGTCGCGCATGTGGTACGCACCTGTGCGAAATACGAGATCCCGATCACCCCGATCGGGGGACGCACCGGCCTGAGCGGTGGTGCACTTTCCGTGCATGGCGGCGTTGCACTTGCGCTCGATCGCATGGATGAGATCGTGCATATCGATGAAAAGAACCTGCAGGTGATCGTTCAACCCGGGGTGATCACGCAGGTGCTACAGGAAGCCGTGGCCGCGAAAGGACTTTATTACCCACCCGATCCAAGCAGCCGTGGATCATGCACCATCGGTGGGAATCTGGCGGAGAACGCCGGAGGCCCACGAGCCGTGAAGTATGGTGTGACACGCGATTATGTGCTCGATCTGGAAGTGGTATTGGCAGATGGCAGCATCATCCGCACCGGTGCGCGTACGCTGAAGAACAGCACCGGTTACGATCTTACAAGGTTGATCGTCGGTAGTGAGGGAACGCTGGCGATCATCACCCAGGCGGTGCTGCGCCTGTTGGCGCTTCCCAAGGAAAGCAGGTTGATGCTGGTGCCGTTCAACAGCGCAAGAAAGGCGTGTGAAGCGGTGAGCGCGATCTTCAGGGCGGGGATCACCCCGAGCGCGCTTGAATTCATGGAGCGCGATGCGATCGATTGGACGCTCCGGTACATCGAAGGCATTTCAGTGAAGGTAGGGAGTGAAGAAAAGGCCCATCTGCTGATCGAGGTGGATGGCGCCCATGCCGATGGCCTGTTACAGGATTGCCAGACGATCATGGAGGTGATGGAAGCGCACGAGGCCGGCGAGATCCTGTTCGCTGAGACCTCGTTGGAAAAGGAAGCGCTCTGGAAGTTGCGGCGCAATGTGGCCGTGGCCGTGAAGGCGAACAGTGTTTACAAGGAAGAGGATACCGTAGTACCGCGCTATCATCTGCCCGAACTATTGGAAGGAGTGAAGTCGATCGGCGCGCGTTATGGATTCCAAAGTGTTTGCTATGGTCATGCAGGAGATGGCAACCTGCATGTGAACATCATAAAAGGCGATCTCTCCGATCGGTTCTGGGAAGAGGAGTTACCGAAGGCGATCCGCGAGATATTCCAGCTGACCGTGGAACTCGGAGGGACCTTGAGCGGCGAGCATGGGATCGGGCTGGTCCAACGGCCATACATGGATATCGCTTTTGATCGGAGACAGCTCGATCTGATGAGATCGATCAAGGATTCGTTCGATCCCTTGGGGATCATGAATCCTGGGAAGATCCTGCCATAGAAAGGCGAACGGAAAATGGACTTCCCGGCCGCATGATCACAAGGTCGGTGGATCATACGGATTTGACGCGGGGGCCGGATCTGTCTATTTTGCGCTCCCAAACCGAAGTAGATATCGACGAAGGGCACTAGATCGTCGACGAAAAGCTTCAAACTACACACGAAGATGGCACGTTCATTACGATCACGATCGCTCACGGGAATTCTTGCCGGACTTTTTATGTTGGCAGGGACGAATTCCATTGGTCAATTGAGCGCTTATTACGGCTTCAAGCAGCAGACCGAAGTGTACACACAGCTCGGCGCAGGTTCCACGGTGCTGTTCACGGGTGTGAGCATCAATGATCAGGTTTCCACAGCGATCACCATCCCGTCGTTCCACTTCAATGAAACGGCCTATACCCAGATCTACATCTCGGCGAACGGGTTCATCACTTTCGGATCGGCGCCGGCGGGCAACAACTACACCCCGCTGAGC
>JAEYYE010000383.1 GCA_023430945.1 Bacteroidota bacterium | reverse complement strand
GGATGAACGTCCTTTCGAATTCATCATGAACGCCGATCGAAATGATCTGTCCCGTCTCGATCGATTCGTACACCGCACGTTCAACGCCACGGATCTGCGGCATTTCATCCTGGGCCTGCGTCACATGAACAGCGCCCATGGCGGGATGGAAAATGCGTTCCTGGATGATCAAGGCCGGATCGGAGCGATGTGCGATGCGATCACCCGCTTCAAGAAACGCTTCTTCGAGATCGATCATCAACCGCGAACGCAAAAGCATGTGGCCGATCCATCGAAAGGCAGCAACGCCAAACGCATCAACATGTATCTGCGCTGGATGGTGCGGCCGGCTGATCGCGGCGTGGATCTCGGTCTTTGGAGGCTGATCCAACCCCCCGATCTGTTGATCCCGCTGGATGTGCATACCGGACGCGTTTCACGCGAGCTCGGCCTGCTCAAGAGAAAGCAGGATGATCGGAAAGCGGTGGAGGAATTGACCGCAGCGCTGCGCCAATTCGATCCGCTCGATCCGGTGCGTTTCGATATCGCGTTGTTCGGGCTTGGGGTGAATGAAGGAAAACGCCGATCGCCATTGCGTGGAACTAACTTCGGGAAATGATCCTTCCTGAATGACGCGCCGGCGGCTCCGCTCGATCAACTGGTTCATCGCCGCTGCGGCCGTTCTGGTCACATCCATCCTCATCGCCGTTCTCATCCTTCGCGATCATCCGATCCGACTGCTCGATCTCATGCCCATCCGCAACAACGATATCGTCCTCTTCGGTGACAGCCATTTTGAATATTTCGAGGCCGCCGAGATGTTCAACGACCGTCGGATCCGCAACCGCGGGATCGGCGGCGAGACCGCTGCCGATATGCTGGAACGCGTGGATGATGTGACCCGGGGCCAGCCATTGAAAGTGCTGCTGCTTGCCGGAGCGAACGATGCTTTTCAAGGCCGCACTCTTGCCGAATACCTTGCCGATATGCGGGCCCTGATCGAACAGATCCGCATGCGCAGCCGATCGCTGATGGTGCTTTCCATTCCACCGTGCCGCGATCGGGAGATCCAATCGCGCATCGATGGGTTCAACAAGGCGCTGCGCGACCTGTGTGAAGAAAGGAACGTGGATCATATCGACCTGGATCCGGAGTTGAAGCAAGGCGATCTGCTCGATCCAGTTCTCACCACCGATGGCGTGCATTTGAATACGGAAGGTTACCGGCGGATAGTGCCCTTGCTGAAGCCGGCCCTGCGGTAATTCGGCCGCGTTGGATCGCTTCCTCTTCATTTGGCCGCGGCCGCACCGGCCCCCACCCCGCCATCACGGATGATCTTCAATTCACTTCCGTTCGTCGTCTTTCTTGTGGTGGTGTTCGCGCTTTTCTGGCTTCCGATCTCCCGATCGAAGAAGCACCAGAACATCGTTCTACTCTTCTCGAGCTACGTTTTTTACGGCTGGTGGGATCCGCGTTTCCTGATCTTGATCTTCATCTCTTCTGTCGTCGACTTCTACATGGGGATCGCCATAGATCGCACCGATGATGTGCGGTTGCGCAAGCGATACCTGTGGATCAGCATCGCGGCCAATCTGGGCATGCTCTTCTTCTTCAAATATTTCAATTTCTTCATCGATCCATTCCATGCGTTGCTAGGTACCGATCCGAACGGGTTCTCAACCCTCGATATCATTCTGCCCGTGGGGATCAGTTTCTATACGTTCCAGACGATGAGCTACACGATCGATGTGTATCGCCGCCAGTTGAAGCCCACATCGGACTTGGTACAGTTCCTTACGTTCGTGAGCTTCTTCCCGCAGCTCGTTGCCGGCCCGATCGAACGCGCGCGCACATTGCTTCCGCAGATCCAGACGCCACGGATATTCTCCCATGACCAGGCTGTGAGCGGTTGCCGGATGATCCTGCTCGGTGCTTTCAAGAAGATCGTGATCGCAGATCGGATCGGGCCGGTGGTGAACGCGATCTTCGATGCGCCCAATGAGTTCGGCGGCTGGATCGCCTTCGCAGGGCTTGCACTGTTCTTCATGCAGGTGTATTGCGATTTCAGCGGTTACAGCGATATCGCGATCGGCACGGCCCGGTTGTTCAACATGGAGTTGATGGTCAACTTCGACCGGCCGTTCTTCTCCACTTCCTTGCGGCAGTTCTGGGGACGCTGGCATATATCGCTCATGACCTGGTTCCGCGACTACCTCTACATTCCGATCGGTGGCAATCGCGGCAGCAAATGGTTCGCTTCGCGCAACCTGCTGATCACTTTCCTTCTCAGCGGCCTGTGGCACGGCGCGAACTGGAACTTCGTGATCTGGGGCTTGTGGCATGGCGTATTCCTGGTGATCGAGCAGCGGTCAGGGATCGCGGAAAGGCGAATGCCCGATCTGGCGCGCTGGCTGATCGTTTTCATACCGTTCACGATCTCGATGGTCTTTTTTCGCGCTGCTTCACTCGATCATGCGATCGGTTATTTGAATGGAATGTTCTCCTCGATGCCTTCGGCCGATCGGCTCGGAGCTCTGATCCGGGCGGCGGACATCACCGTTCTCAGCCTCGGCATGACGGTGCTTTTCATCGGAATGTTGATGCTCATCGAAAGGCTCAGCTTCAAGCCGGCGATCACGGCGGCGTTCTTTGAACGACGATCGGTGCGCTATTCAGGCTATGCGATCCTGATCCTCGCGATCGGACTTTTCGGCGTATTCACCGATCCGGAAGCGTTCATCTATTTCCAGTTCTGATCGATGGAACGCTTCCTCAAGAAGATCCTCATTCTCTGCGCGATCCTGTTGATCGGTGCGGTGGTGCTGGATGCGGTGTTCACCGGGATCTTCCGATCGGGGCGTACCGTGAAGGCGCAGTGGTTCCACAACATGCGCGGCCAGCATTATGACCTGGTGATCACCGGTTCTTCCCGCGCGTGGTGGAATATCGACATGCACCGCATCAATTCTTCGTGCGGCATCCGATCGGTGAACCTGGCCACCAATCATTTCAGGCCCGCAGAGATCCTGCTTGCACTGAAGATCTTCCTCGCGAACGGGAATACCGCGGATCGAATGCTGCTCGAGCTCGACTATATGAAGAAAAGTGAAAGCGACCAGGTGTTCTCTGCGACGATCTATGATCACCTTCCATGGTTGAAAGATGAACTTGTATACGATCACCTGCGATCACGATCGAATGAATTCTTCTGGCTACGCCATATCCCTTTCGCGCGTTATGCGCGGTATAATTCCTTGTGGGGACCGGAGGAAGCGCTGATCACTTTGTTCGATAAAAGAAGAACGCTTTTCGACAGCACCGGCAGCTATTTCACCGATGATGAATTCAGCGGATATGCGCGGTTTGAATTGGCTGAAGTAGTGATCGAATACAACGAGGATCTTGCCGAAGTGTTCGATCTGTGCCGCAGGAACGGGATCGAAGTGGAGGTTTTCATGGCGCCATATTACCGTTTGCGCGTACGTTCCGGGGCCGAGAAGGAATTCAACGAATTGATGGAGCGGTATGGCGTTGCGTTCCATGATCATTCCGATCGACTGGACAGTACGATATATTTCAACGACAACTGGCATCTTGGCCGCCATGGTGGTGAAGTGTACACGCAGATGCTGATCGATGAATTGATCTGTCCTGTCAGCCCCAACGGCTCATCACGCCAGTAGCGATCGGTCCGAAGGTGGTGTCCGATCGCGTTGGATCGTTGCCGGTTATCTTTGGCGCCGATGTCCTTTCTTCACCCGGCTTTCCTCTGGGCGCTCACGGCCCTGGCGATCCCGGTGATCATCCATCTTTTTCAGCTCAGGCGTTTCAAGCGGATCGATTTCCCGAACGTTCGCCACCTGGCCGAAGTTTCGCAACAGACACGCGCCCGTAAAAAGGTGCAGCATTGGCTGGTACTTCTCGCGCGCATGCTCGCGCTCACCTGCCTGGTCATCGCGTTCGCGCAGCCTTACATCCCGAGTTCTTCCACCACCGCCGGCACGGGCCAGCGCGCCGTTTCGATCTTCATTGACGACAGTTTCAGCATGGATGGGCAGAATGCCCAGGGCCGGTTGCTGGATCAGGCCCGGCGCGGTGCGCAGGAGGCGATCATGGCACATGGCCCGGGCGATCGCTTCCAGGTGCTCACCGGCCGTTTCGAGGGAAGGCAGCAGATCATGCTCGGCCGCGACGAAGCCCTGGAGGCGGCGGCCCAGGTTGACGCAGGACCATACGCGCGACTGATGTCGCACGTGATGTTGCGGCAACGTGAGGCCCTTGCTTCCAGCGAAGCGCCTGTGAAAAGGGCTTTTGTGTTCACCGATCTGCAACGCTCGGTCATGGATGTGGAGAATTGGCGGAACGACAGCCTGATGCCCACTGTGATCGTGCCGGTGCCTTCCACGCGTGTGGACAACCTCAGCATCGATTCGGTCTGGTTCGCCAGCCCTGTGCGCCGATCGGGGCAGAACGAGATCCTGCATGTTCGCGTACGCAACCATGGTGATCAGGAGTTGGTGAACGTTCCCCTGAAACTCACGGTGAACGGCCGCCAGCGGGCACTTGCGACCTTTGGTGTGGAAGGTGGCGCCACGGTGGATACCACCCTGCGGTTCATCACCGAACAGACAGGGCCGCACTGGGGCGAGGTCTCGTTGAACGATGATCCGATCGTTTTCGATGACCGGCTCTTCATCGGTTACGATGTGATCGATCGGTTGCGCGTGCTTCTGGTGAGCGGCGGCGATGCGGCCTCCGATCGGTCGATCGGCAATGTCTTCGCCGGCGATAGTGTACATCAATTCGAACAACAGCCTTACCGTGCCATCGATCTTTCGGCGCTCGATCGCCAGGATCTGGTGATACTCAATGCGCTGCCGGAGGTTTCCACCGGGCTTCAAAGTTCACTGAAGACCTTTGTGGAGAACGGTGGAAGCCTTGCGATCTTCCCGCCAAGCGGTGGCGATCCTTCAGGCCATGCCCCATTGTTCGGACAGTTCAATGTGGCCGCACCTGCACGCATGGATACCAACCTGATGCGGGTGGAACGGATCGACCTGGAACATCCGTTCTATCGCGACATCTTCCAAACGATGCCGCGCAACGTTGAATTGCCGGTGGTGCGCGAACGCTGGAACCTGCGGACCCCGCCTGGTACCGATGTATTGTTGCGCACACAGGATGGTGGTGCCTACCTCGCGAACGTTCCGCATGGGCGCGGTTCAGTGTACCTCTCGGCCACGCCGCTCGCGGAGAATTCGGGCAACTTCACACGCCACGCCCTCTTCGCCACTTCGCTTCTTCGCATGGCTGAATTGAGCCGGCCGATGGGCGCACTCTACCATACGATCGGTGAGGGTTCGATCATCGCCGTGGAAGGCGTGGAACCCACCGGCGATGTTCCTCCGCGGCTGGCCGGACCGGACGGGATCGAGATAGTGCCGGAGGTGCGACGGCAGATGAACAATGTGGGCCTGGTGCTGCATGAGCACGATCTGCCGGAAGGTCCATACGCATTGGTGCAGGGATCCGATACCATCGGCATGATCGCCATGAACTTCCCCCGACGGG
>JAEYYE010000366.1 GCA_023430945.1 Bacteroidota bacterium | reverse complement strand
AGCCGTTGCGCGGTACGCACCGAGGTGTAGCACAACGTGCGGTCCAGATCGGCGAGCCCGCTTTGGTAGAACCCCACGATCTTCAACAGGAAACGCTCCCCACGCGCGGTGGTGAGCTGCACATTATCACCCACCTGCACCAGCATCAGATCAGCGAGCGTCTTTCCGATCACAACTGCGTTCTGACCCTGCAGATCGGCCACCTCTCCTTCCACCAGGTAATCCTTGAAGCGAAAGAGCCTTTCTTCTTCGAACGGTTCCACGCCGTTCACCGCTGCAGGGAGTTCCGTGGTGCCCACATTGAAGAAAGCCTGGGCCACCACTTTCGGCGCTACACCAAGAACCCGGGGATCCTTTCGAAGGGATGAAATGATCGCACCGGCATTGCGGATGCGTTCCAGCCCTTGCTTGGGCTTGATCGAACTGATGAAGATCTCACCCTCCTTGCCGAGCCGATCGAGCGGTTGCACTTCCACGGGTTTGATCTCATTGTACAGGCGCACATGCGGTGTACGGTTCAGGATCAATCCATCGAGCATCGCGTTCAACCCGTTCATGAAACCGGTGAGCGCAATGAACATGGTGATGCTGAAGGTGACGCCCACCGCGGCCACCACGCTTTGCCGCATCCGCGCGGTAAGCAACGTGGTGCTGATCCCCAGCAGCAGTTTCGTCGCGATCATGGCCGCAGGATCTCGGTGCCTTCATCGATCCCCTCCAACACCTCTACTTTCTGCAGATCCCGCAGGCCGATCTTCACGGGCCGAAGTTCATCTTCACCCACCATTACCTGATCGCCTTCCACCAGATAGGCCGCCGGGATCGTAAGTGCACTGTCCTTCCTTTCGATCACGATGTTCGCTTCCACGGTGAGGTTAGGATACAGCGTTGGCGGTGCCTTCGTGAAATTGGCAAGTACGGTGAATGTGCGCGAGCGTTGGTCCATCAGCGGATCCACCCGCGCGATCTCCCCGGTGAACACTTCATCCGGATAACTGTCCAACGTTACTGCCACCTCCTGGCCGGGCTTAACGCGAGCGATATCCATCTCATCCACCTGCAATTCCATCTCGAACCGATCGGCGCTGCCGAGAACGGCGAGCTTTTGCTGGGGTGTCACCAGCTCGCCCGGTTCGATGTTCACCGCATAAACGATCCCATCCACCTGGCTGCGGATCAACCGATCGTCGCGCATGGCTACCTGGTTCTCGAAATTGCTTCGGGCCGAGACCAGGGCGTTCTGCAGATCGCTTTCGGTGGCATCGAGCGCTGCGCGTGCATTCGCGAATGCTGTTCGGGATGAAGCGTAGGCTAACTCGCGCTGTTCCATCTCCAGTTTCGATCCGATGTCCTGTGCCCAAAGGGATCGCTGGCGCGCGAACAGAAGGCTATCCTGCCGCATGCGATCGCGAGCAAGGTCCAGCGCAGCGCGCCTTTCCGCCAGGATCGGTGAATTGCGGGAAGCGTTACGGCGCGCCAGCTCGTATTGCGATCCAGCGGCGCTTACGCCCGATCGGGCCGTGCGATCATCGATCCGGAACAATGGATCGCCGACCTTCACTTGATCACCCGCCTGAACGTAGACTTCAGCAAGGATACCGTTCACCACAGCGCTTGCAGCGTATTGTTCCTTCGCGAGAACAATGCCGCTGGCATAGACCGCTGAAACGATCGGCCCGCGTTGCGGTGTAGTCGCTTCACGCTCATCACTGCACGAAGCAGTTATCAGTAGCAGGAGAATAAGCCCTGGAAATGTTCTCACGCAGAGCAAAGTAATGTTTTGTTACAACGCCTTCACCTGACGAATAGCAGCTTCCGATCGGAAGAACGGTGCAATTAACGGGTCACATCGCGAACTTTGCGCTGATGTCCCTATTGATCTCCTTCCTTCTCTCCCTGTTCGTCGTTCACGATTACTTCGTTTCGATCTGTACGATCACGCACAACGCGCCCGAGCAACGTTTGCAGATCGTCTGGCGGATGACCACGCATGATGTGGAACATGCATTGAGCGCCGAAACAGACGGAAAAACGCTGCATTTCGGGAGTGAACTCGAACTTCCACAAGCCGATAGTCTGTTGCAAGCCTACCTGATCGAACATCTTGCGATCGAGATCGATGGCGATCCGGTGCAGGTCGAATACCTCGGCCGCGATGTGGAGATGGAGGATCTGTATTGCTACCTGCAGGTTCAAAATGCCCCCCATTTCCAGACGATCAAAGTACACAGCACACTTCTCTTCGACATGTTCCACGAGCAGGAGAATGTGGTGCATCTCGAGACGGAAAGCGGAACGCTGAGCCATTCCTTCAGGCAGAATTCGTTGCCACACACGTTCATGGTGCCGAAATGACGAAGAAGGAAAAGGCGGAATTCGTGCTGAAAAAGCTGGAAGAGCTCTATCCCGATCCAGCCATTCCGCTCGATCACGAAGATCCGTATACGTTACTGGTGGCCGTGGTGTTGAGCGCGCAATGCACCGATAAGAAAGTGAACGAAGTGACGCCGTATCTCTTCAAGAAAGCGCGAACGCCACAACAAATGGTGAAGCTTGATGTGGAGGAGATCCGCGAGATCATCAAACCCTGCGGACTTTCACCGGCGAAGAGCAAGGCGATCCATGGCCTGAGCGAGATCCTGATCGAAGAACACGGCGGAAAAGTGCCGGCGGACATGGAAGCGCTGGAACGCTTGCCCGGCGTCGGCCACAAGACCGCGAGCGTGGTGATGGTGCAAAGCTTCGATCAGCCCGCTTTTCCGGTGGACACGCACATCCATCGTCTCGCTTGGCGCTGGGGATTGAGCAATGGCAAAAGCGTGGAGCAGACCGAAGCCGACCTGAAGAAGCTTTTTCCGATCGAGACCTGGAGCAAGTTGCATTTGCAGATCATCTATTTCGGCCGGGAACATTGTCCGGCGAAAACGCACGATCCGCGGAAATGCCCGATCTGCAGTGTGGTGGGGCGGCGGGAATTGTTCAAATAGATCGGCCTTCGAATTGCAGTTCATCGATCGATGAGATTCCTGCTCCTCCTTCTTCCGATAATCTTCTCCTGCAAGGACCAAGGCCCGCTGGTGGACAACCAGGAGTTCGTTTTCACCATGCGCAGCGGGCAAAGCTTCATGCGTGTGCTTCCGGCGGATTGGGAACCGGTGTACGAAGGAGGTTTCATACGTATCGATCCGAACCACCGTGTGATGGCCATGGATCTATTGCTGATCCAACCGAACGCTCCAGCCAACGTCGCCGATCTGCGCATGGTGCGGCTTCTTCGCAAAGCACCGCCTTCACAAGCCAGCAGCTATGTGATCTGGGTTCCAAAAAGTTCGGGAGAGATCATTGGCGACGAACCACCGAACGATCTGAAGAAAGTGGCGCCGTACACTTGGATCAGGCCGAATGAATTCCGAATTCAGTTGGATCGGGACAAGTAATGATCAATATCCAACTCTTGATTCTCAATGATCAAGAATCGGCACTGACAAGTTGAACATTGGGTATCGATCATTGGATATTGAAGTCCATCTTCGCAAGCGAATGCAGGCCATCACCTTCTACCTCGCGCTCCCTTTCATCTACGCGATCTCGCTCCTGCCCTTTCCGCTTCTCTACGCGCTTTCTAGTGCGCTCAACTTCATTGTTTTCCGCTTCCTCAACTACCGCAACGATGTGATCCTCACGAACCTGCGGAACAGCTTTCCCGAGAAGAGCGAAGCGGAGATCCAACAGATCGCAAAGCGATTCAAGGAATGGTTCTGCGACATGGTGCTCGAATCATTGAAGACGCTCACGATCTCTTCAGATCAGATCAAAAAGCGTGTTTCGATCGAAGGGTTCGAGATCCTTCGAAAGTATGCGGAAAACAAGCAAAGTGTGATCCTGGTGCTCGGTCATTATGGCAATTGGGAACTGGCGGGGGCCCGGTATTCACAGGAAAAGGATGTTCCGCAGTTGTATGTGATCTATCATCCGC
>JAEYYE010000342.1 GCA_023430945.1 Bacteroidota bacterium | reverse complement strand
ATCCAGGACAAATTCACCTGCGAGAAGTTGCGCCTCTATCCGATCATCGCCAACGAGATTTTCGTGCAGGCGCATAAGCGGGTGGAAAGAACCGTACCGATGAACAAGGCGCTCGCCGATGGCCGGTTGAAGGTGAAGGAGCATTCGGGCGGCGCCACGGTGAATACGCTGCAGGTGCAGAACACCTCGAAGGATACGATCTACTTGATGCAGGGTGAAGTGGTGGTCGGCGGCCAGCAGGACCGTATGCTCGCGCAGGATCTGTTGGTGCCGCCGGGTGCCACCATGGACATCGGTGCTTTTTGCGTGGAACAAGGCCGCTGGAGCGAGAACGGCACTGGCCAGCAGTTCGGCGGCACCACAGGAGTGGTCTCACAGAACGTCCGCAAGGCCGCCGCGATCAGCAAAGAGCAGCAGGAGGTCTGGAACAAGGTGGGCGAGAACGTGCGCAAGGCGAAGGCCGAAGCACCCACCGGCAGTTATGTGAGCATGGTGAACGACCCGGCATATCAGGCGGAACAAAAGGACTATCGCCAGAAGTTGATGGGTCTGCCCGCAGCGCGCCCAGGAACGGTGGGTATGATCGCCGTGAGCGGCGATCGGGTGATCGGTTGCGATGTGTTCGCGAACACTGCGTTGTTCCAGCAGGCCTATCCACAATTGATCGAGGCATATATCGCGGAAGCCCTGAACAACGGCGCAAAAATCACCATGACGGATGCTCAACTCCAGGCCTATTTCACGCAGCTTTTCAGCGATGAAGAGGAATTGCAGGAGAAGACGAAGGACAATGGATACCTGTTCAAGAACGGGGAGCGGACGTACCGGATCAGCATGTTCTGAAGTCGCTGGTGGTTCGGTGATCGCGATCGCCTTGCACCCAGCCAACAAAAAGATCCTCGCTCACGTCTCTCCATTGGATCCTGCTTCGGTTCTCTCTGATGAAAATGAAGATCTTCTTCTTTTCAGTCGTGTTCCTTTCCAGCTTAAGCGCTCACGCCCAACTGCCCGATGGTAGCACCGCGCCCGACTTCACCCTCACCGACTACTACGGCACCGAGCACAATTTCTACCAATATCTCGATGCCGGCAAGACGGTCTTCCTGGACATTTTCGCCGCGCATTGCCCCACCTGCTGGGCGTAACACCAGACGCACCGGCTGAAGAACATCTATGACCAGTATGGTCCCGAAGGCACCGATGAAGTGATGGTGCTGGCGCTGGAGTACGATCAGTGGAATGACTCTCTAGCCTTCACCGGGAACCATGAGCCATGGGTCACTGCCGGTGATTGGCTCACAGGTACGCCCTATCCGATCTTCAATATCGAGGATCCCGATCGAGGTGTATTCACCGATTACAATGTGACCTATTACCCGATGATCTACCGGATCTGCCCGGACAGGAGGACACAACAAGTTTTCACATCACAGACGGAAACGCAGCTGTACCAAATGGTGCAGGATTGCCAGGCCACACTTTCGATCGAAGAGCCACAAGATCTCGGTTCCATTTGGATCCATCAAGGAACAAGAACGTTGATCATTGATCGATACCAACAAGTGCACAGGATCGATGTCTTCGATCTTCAAGGCCGCACGATGTTGCAGGTTGGGCCGATCACCGGATCAGCGATCGATCTGGCAAGACTGCGTTCCGGGATCTACGTATTCCAGTTCCGGACGGAACGCGGATCGGTCGTCAAGCGGTTGTGGGTGGAGTAGGGCCGACGATCACTTCTTCGGCTCTTCCGTATTCACATCCACATCCACATCCTTGCTTTCCACCTCGATCCCTGAATCACCCACCTGGATGCGTGTACCGGGTTCCTCTTCTATACGAACTTCCTCCTTCACGGGAACTTCCTTTTCCTTGATGATGGTCGTTTCCTTCTCTACCGGTGGGGGATCGTTATCTGCACAGGAAGCGAGGCCGATGATCAAAAGAGCAGCCAGGGGTAGGATGAACGTTTTCATGATGAACAAGATGTATGTGTGCAAATATCGGATGAAGCATTACCGTTCGGCAAGATGGACAGGTAATATCAGAGACGATTCACCGAACCGTGATCCCTTCACGATCCATCTCTACCAAGCCACCGTCTTTCAATTCGTCGCATAGCATGTCCAGGTATCGCATAAAGATGAAGATCAGTTCCGCGTTCCGGATGTTACCCGTGGTAACATACAGCAAACGCTTTGGAAGTTGTTTTACTTGGTAGGCAGCGATGAAGTCGGCATCCTTGGTAACTACCACAGCTCTCTCGGCTTCAGCAAAAGCAATAATGGCTTCATCGGTCGATAAATGACCGGCGGGTAGTTCCGAAGCATGAACAGCCTGCTGACCACGCTTCTTCAGGGTGGTGGCCAACTGATGGGGAGCTGCGTATCCACCAGCCACTTCACTGTGCTGCCCGATGTATCGACTTGACCTCAGTGATCTTCGCCGCATAGGCCAGACAGGCCAGAAAGTCCTCGGGCTCCAATTCCGGATGATCATGTATGATCTCTTCATTGGTCATCCCACTGGCCATTAGTTCCAGCACGTTCTGCACCGGCCAGCGCATACCGCGGACCACAGCTTTGCCATGGCAGATCTGCGGATCGGTGGTTATGCGTGAGAGAAGGTCGGAGGCCATGGTAGATAAACTACTCACGAAGATATGAGATCAATGTATCCGTCTGTGAGTGGATGGCCACATCAACTATGGTAGCCGATCATTCATGCACCGTCATTTCGTGCGATACCTCACCATCCTGCACGGTGATCTTGTATAAGTTACCATACTCGGATGCGGCCATGTTCGGATAGACGGCAGATCCTAGATAAGCATTGATCAGCTGTGGGATGTTATTGCTGTGCCCGACGATGAATATGTTGCCACCTGTATGATCCTGAACCACATCCGCCAGCGAAAAGTCCGCGTGATCGTAGAGGGTCACATCCTGTTCATTGCTGGCCGCGATCGGTGCAATGGTCTGGCGGGTGCGGTTGAGGTCCGTGCTGTAGAAAGCATTGAAAGTGACATCCTGGAGAAGCGCAGCCCAATTCTCCGCCCGTTCCAGGCCTTGGGGAGATAGCTCGGGGTCGGGACCTGAGCCGGTGGTTTCCGCGTGGCGGATCAAGAACACCACGGTCGGTAGAGGAGCTTCGGACAATGGTGGTGGTTGTGATGAAGCCGGCGTTACAGTTTCATTCTGCGAACAGCCGATCGTGGCCAGGAATGCGATGAGTATAAGGAACATGGAGTGGATCTTCATCGCTTCGAAGGTATGGCTGGGAGCAGCGGTGATCAGTGGGGCTGGCCAGTTGTTTGACCATCGATCGTAGTGGCCAAGGAAGCGGTGCGCGGCGATGTGAATTCAATGATCCAATACTCGTTCTGGTGTCTGTCCGGCGTTCCTACCTTTGGAATAAGATGAACGCCCACACCATCAAGCTTAAAATACATCAGCAGTTGATCTCATCTTCTGATGCAGATCTGCTGTCGAAGCTGAAGTGGAATTTGCAGCTTCTCCTAGATCAGGAAGCTGGACCAGGCGATCGTGGTGCCATTCTGAAGGAGCCTGAGCCGATGAGCGGTCTGCGTGCGGCAGTGAAACAATTGGTAGATCAGGTGAACGACGCGCACGTGCTCGCCAGCGTGCTGGCCTTCCTGAACGGTGATAAGGAAGATCTGCAATGGCGTTCGGTCTTAAGTGCCCGGATCGCAAAAGCTGAGG
>JAEYYE010000332.1 GCA_023430945.1 Bacteroidota bacterium | reverse complement strand
TCACAGGTGCCAATAAGTCCTATAGGCCTCAAAGCCTCAGCAAGGGAATGGTTCACCTGCGATCCTGCTCAGTCTCCTTCAGAGATCAATTATCAGCTGAAGTTTATAGCGTGCAAGTCTAGAGTTGGAAGGGAGAGCCCGACAGCAAGCCGGCCTTCGGAGGCCGGTTTGGTGGCACGCCCAAAAAGCGAGTTGAGGAGCCAGGGCTCTGACAACCTCCAACATCCAACTCCCTCGCCGACTAACTTCGCCGATCGATGAAGTGGTTCGATCGGATAAAGGAATGGATGGGGCGTCGCAGGTTGCTGCGCGAGTTGCCCAAGGAGCGCAAGCCGATCGCAAAGAACCTGGCCATGGCGCGCAAAGTCGGCATCGTGTACATGGCCACGGACGAGAAGACCTTTACGCATGTGAAGAACTACGTGAAACGCGTGAAGGAAGAGCTGGGAATAAGCCAGATCATGGCGCTCGGCCTCACCGATGAGAAGTCGCTGCCCAACTTTTTGCATCCGCGCTTGAACTTCGAAGCGCTTACGCAGAAGGATCTGAACTGGTACCGGATCCCGCAGGGAAATACGGTGGAGAATTTCATGGCCGAGGAGTTCGAGGTGATCATCGATCTTTCGCTGGAGGATCGGCTGCCGATCCAATACATCGTTGCGAAGAGCCGTGCGCGTTTCAAGGTGGGCCGCTTCAGCGAGAGCAATAAACAGATCCTGGACATGATGATCGATATCGCGGGTGCGCAAAGCATTTCCCAATTGATCCAACAAGTGCACAACTACCTGCTGATGGTGAATTCGAGGCCACAGCCGATCATAACTTCTGAAGGATGATCGCTATTTCCGTCTTCGTGATATTGGTTTTCGTGCTTCTTTTGCTTATGAGAAGAGCAATCAGGATTTCACGTTTGAGCACCACTGAAGCAACCTTGGCTGTTCGTAGAAGTCATGAATTGGAAGCTGATGTATGGTGGGCGAAGAAACGATGGAAGTATAATAAAGGGTTAATAGTTTCCGGTATAGCTGCATTTGTAGCTTATGTTCTGTTTGGAAGTTGGTTGATCATGCCCTACGACCAGGATTTCGAAATCACATTATTCACAACATTTTTCCAAGGAATAGGTTACTTGTTCATGATATTGATCGCCAATATTTGCTACGGATTGGGACCATTAGTTGATGCAGCGATTAATCCAGATGCTGATCCTCGATCGCGCCTCCGCCTTTTCAATCTAGGTTTCTGGTTCTCTTGTGTTTTGCCATTCTTGATCCCGGTATGGATCGTGAATTCTTACTTCCGTGAATTTGCTTAATCCTGAAGAACAAAAAATGGACGAAAGATTCCGCGGGCTTGGTGTGGCCATGGTAACACCGTTCCGCCCGGCCAGCGCCGGAAAGCAGCCGGGCATCGATTACGCAGCGCTCGAGAAATTGATCGAGCACATGATCACCGGTGGCGTGGATTACCTGGTGGTGATGGGTACCACGGGTGAAAGCGTTACGCTGAAGAAGGAAGAGAAAAAGCAACTGCTTGCGCAAACGATCGAGTTCGTGCGCAACCGCGTTCCGATCGTACTTGGTGTGGGTGGCAACGATACGGCGGATGTGATCGATGCGCTCGGATCGTTCGAGATGGATGGCGTGGATGCGATCCTGAGCGTAAGCCCGTACTACAACAAACCCACGCAGGAAGGCATCTACCAGCACTATAAGGCGATCGCGAACGCAAGCCTTCGCCCGATCATACTTTACAACGTACCGGGCCGAACAGGTAGTAACATCACGGCGGAGACAACACTGCGGCTGGCGCGCGACTTCAAGAACATCATCGCGATCAAGGAAGCCAGCGCGAACCTGCACCAGATCGGAACCATCCTCAAACATCGGCCGAAGGACTTCATGGTGATCAGTGGCGATGATGCGCTCACGTTGCCGATCATTTCACTCGGTGGGGAGGGAGTGATCAGTGTTGTGGGTAACGCCCTGCCCGAGGAGTTCAGCCGCCTGGTGAAAGCCGCGCTCAAAGGCGATCTCCCCACAGCGCGAAAGGAGCACTACCGCCTGCATGAGCTCATCGATCTGCTCTTTGTTGAAGGGAATCCTGGAGGAGTGAAGGAGGTGCTTCGGATCCTGGGCATCTGCGGAACCTCGATGCGCCTGCCCCTGGTGCCGGTGAGCGAAGGCACAGCGAAAAAGCTGTACACCGCGTTGGCTGATGCGGAGGTGGTGAAGTTGTGATCAGATGATCAGAGAATTAGATGATCAGATAATGGAATGTCTTCTTCCGAAACGGTGATCTGATCTTCTGATCATCTCATCTTTCTCTCGCCTTCCTGTGGAAAACTCGCGATCGAAAGTTCCCTAGCCTTGTGCGGATCGCGGCTATTTTCACCGGCCGCATGCAATTCCTGGCGCTCGATTTCGAAACGGCTACCAGCCAGCACGACAGTCCGTGCGAGTTGGGGATCGCCGTAGTGCGCGATGGCGTGGTGCGCGAGGTCCACAACTGGTTGATCAAACCGAAATATTGGCCGTTCTTCAACCCTTGGAACGTTCACGTGCATGGCATCAGGCCGGAGGATGTCTGCGATTCACCGTGCTGGGCTTCGATCTGGAACGAGGTCGCCGATCTGTTGGAAGGATCAACGGTTGTGGCTCATAACGCTGCTTTTGATATGAGCGTGCTTCGTGCGACACTGGCTTCCGATCGGCTTTCACATCCCAATTTCAAATACTTCTGCAGCGTTGGACTTTCGCGAAAAGTGTGGCCAGGCTTGCCGAAGTACGATCTAAAGTCGCTCTGCGTTCAACACGGAATTCCATTGCGCCACCACCGCGCCAGCCACGATGCGCAAGCGACCGCGGAGCTGATGATCAAGGCGCTCGCAGGCTATCCGCAAATGCCTGTGCCTTCCCTGCTTCAAGGATTGAAGGTGAAGATCGGCGAATTCTATCCTGGTGGGCACCGCACGCCTGCGGGAAAGATCACGGCGGTCTCGTTCGCAGAATTCGCCTGATCAACCTTCGATCTGAACGTACATCTTCTTTATCCGCATCATCGGGCCGGGGCAATGCGTGGTATGGCAATTCGCGCAACCCTGTACCAGGCCATTGTACAATTTCGCTCGATCCTCCGGGGAACCCGCATAAAGCTGATCCACCTTTTTGATGTGATCGTTGCCGAAAGTGGGGTAGGTGATCGGATCGATGTGCATGCCTTCCGTGGGCTTCGCCGTGAACAGATCCGCGATCTCCTTTGGATAAGGTGGAAGTTCATCACCGCGCTGGATCGCCGCCTTTACGCTGTCGGCATGTGTCGCCATGGAGCGCATGAGCAAGGCGAGTTCACTCGGCGGTTTCACATCCTGTGCTTTCACCGGCGTCGTCTTCTCGTTACTTGACAGATCGGCCTGCCGCGCGAAACAGCCGAACAAGCCGAGGATGATCACCAATACCGGGAGGAGCGGACGGTTCAACATGGTCCTCCAAATTTAGCTGATCCGGTGTTGCGCTGCCACAATGGCCGCAGATCGGGCCGGTCCGTAAATTGACAAAGCGAAGTGATGGAAGCTGCCACCGATCCTGAAGCCCGATCCAGATCGGAGCGCGCGCGTTTCTGGAATTCAGCGATCCTTCCGATCGTTGCGATCGCGGTGATCTGGTGTATCCACTTCATCGATTCGGTCTACGCACTGCATCTTTCACGATTCGGCATCCTGCCGCGCGAAGCGAAAGGGTTGATCGGGATCTTTGCTTCACCATTGTTGCATGGTGATCTGCAGCATCTCTTCAACAACACGCTCCCGATCCTTTTCCTTGGCTGGGGCTTGATGTATTTCTATCCGCGGATCGCCGGAAAAGTGGTGATCGCAGCATGGATCGGGGCAGGGACGCTGGTTTGGATCATGGCGCGGCCGAACTTCCATATCGGTGCCAGCGGCGTGATATACGGAATGGCCGCGTTCCTCTTCACCAGCGGGCTTTTGCGAAGGCAACGCACGTTGATGGCGCTTTCGCTCTTGATCGTTTTCCTGTACGGTAGCATGGTGTGGGGGATCTTTCCGTTGATGCCGCGGATCAGTTGGGAAGGCCATTTATGCGGTATGATCGCCGGCGTTGCGATCGCGTTCATCTACAAGCATGTGCCACCGGCGGTCTCCGATCCCAGACCGATCCATTTCGATGAAGATGAAGAGCACGAACTAATCGGATCGACAGCGGAGCCCACTGCTTCGAACGATCCTTTGGAGAACGATGATCGAAGGAGCCAGATCGATCGAACCGGACCGATCGCCTTCCGGTCTTCGGATTCATGGTCGGACGGGAATGCACCAGCGGATCGAACAGGACAATAACAAGAAACCCATTCCGATCAGGAATGGGTTTCGTTGGAGTGATCCCTGTTTCAATCAGCGACCTTCAAGGAGGCCAGGATCTGCATACCTTGAAGGAATTGCAGTGAATCGCCAGCCATCTGGAATGAATTCACCTGCGCAAGCATATCGAGAATTGATCGTTCGGTGGCCTGCAGATCGGGACAATACTTCTTGGTCGATCCCACTTCGGTGAAGCTGAGCCGATCGTTCTGCAACACGTAACTGCCCATCAGGTTGTTGCATCCGCCGAAACCCTGCAACTGGCCTCCCTGCATTTCGAGCCATGGCCGTTCAGCACCTTCGGGAAGGGCCAGTGGCGCTTCGTTCATGGTGAGGATGTACCACTTCCTGCCGATCACGTTGGATGTATCCTGTACCATTTTGGTATCGGTCGTTCCCACCGGATCGGTACTGCCTTGGGTGGGTTGTTCCACCTGATCGCTCGTCTTCACTTCGCCGTTGGCATTGTTCTCCTGATTGCATTCGCGCGCGTTGAGCGCGATCACCAGCAGGGTACCGAAGAGCACATGGTTCATGGAAAGTGGCGTTCGTTTCCGATCAGTTGTTCAGCATCACGGGCATCACCAGCATCAGGATATCCTCGCCCACTTCGCCGGTCTCGGCGGGGAGCAGGATGCCTGCGCGATTGGGTGCGCTCATTTCGAGCACGACATGTTCCGTGCCAATGTTGTTGAGCATGTCCAGCAGGAAACGAGAGTTGAAACCGATCGTGATCTCCTCGCCTTGGTAATCGCAGGTGAGCTTTTCGTTCGCTTCGTTCGCATAATCGAGGTCCTCCGCGCTGATCGTGAGCTGGCTTCCGTTGATGTGGAGCCGCACCTGGTGTGTGGTCTTGTTCGCGAAGATCGAAACACGGCGGATCGAACTGAGGAACGACTGCCGATCGATCGTGAGCTTGTTCGGGTTGCTCTTCGGGATCACCGCTTCGTAGTTCGGATACTTACCATCGATCAGGCGGCAAACCAGGACCGTGTTGTCGAATTTGAACGCCGCGTTGTTCTCGTTGAATTCGATCGTCACATCCGCGTTGGTGTTCGCCAGATGGTTCTTCAGCAATTGCAACGGTTTCTTCGGAACGATGAAGGAAGCCGATCGCGGTGCCTGCACATCGGAGCGCTTGTAACGCACGAGCTTATGGGCATCGGTGGCCACGAACCGTACATCCTCTTCCGTGAATTCGAAGAAGATCCCGCTCATCACCGGACGCAGATCATCGCTGCCGGTGGCGAAAATGCTCTTGTTGATCGCCTGCGACAAGGTTCCGGCGGGCATGGTGAGCACCGTTGGATCTTCCAACACCGGGCTCTTTGGGAATTCAACCCCATTGAAACCGGTCATCTTGTACTTCCCCTGATCGCTGTTGATCTCCACTCCGTGATGCTTCGGATCGATGCTGAAGGTGAGCGGTTGCTCAGGGAATGCCTTCAAGGTATCCAGCAGGATGCGGGCAGGGATCGCAACGCTGCCCTTGTCCTTTGCTTCCACGGCCATGGTGGCGGTGATCGTGGTCTCCAGATCGCTGGCCGTGATGGTCAATTGCTTGTTATCTATCTCGAACAGGAAATTATCGAGGATCGGGAGCGTGTTGCTGCTGGCGAGCACACCCTGCAGCAACTGGAGCTGCTTGAGCAAGGCGGTGCT
>JAEYYE010000322.1 GCA_023430945.1 Bacteroidota bacterium | reverse complement strand
TCATCACCCCAACCATTCGTGATCGTTTCAAAACCGGGGATGCCCGCGCCGGAATACACGTTGTAGATACCGCAATCGATCGGGTCACCATCCTCATTGAACATGCTGATCTCGAAACGCGGTTGTTCGGCCGGCGAATGGTTCGGGTCCTCAAAGACCACGGCGTATTTGTAGACGAAAAGTGCATTCGACTCATCCACGATAAGCGAGAAACGGAGCTGCTCCGCTTCACTACCTGTGTTCGAATTCCCAAGCCGTGCGCTGAAAGATCCGCCAGGAGCCACAACGGGAATATTGTTCCCGGTGTTGGGATCGAAGCCAGCGCCTGTCATGATCGTGTGCCGGCCCGTCACGATGCCAGGGAAGGTCGAGTTGATCGGGCAGCAATAGCCGGTGGTACCGGACCAACTGCTGAAATCACCCATCTCAAAACCCGTGTTACCACAACTGGATTGGGGAAATGCTTGCGAAGCCAGCAGCAACTGGCAACAGAGAAGCAGGAACTTGATCTTCATCTGTGATCGGAACTATCGGTCCACTCCTCTTTCAACAGCACAATGTTCGCAATATAGAATGAATGATCGGTTTTGAAAGGATATTTTAATGAAAGTGGGAATGGATCAATGTTTATTCCTTGATCGCCAAGGGTTTTGGCGGGATCATGAAATTCCAACAAAATACTGGTCTGGGAGAAGATCAAGCTGATCGCAGGTAACCAGGATCAACTTGGTACGTTAAAAGGCCACATTTTGCTTTGGATCCATATCGATGCGAAGACCGGCCCCGACCAAATATTCCATTCTTTTCGCGGGAATCCTCTTATGTAACGGCCTTGCTACCGCCCAGGATGATGGGCAGGAATACAAGATCTTAAAAGTCGGCCGGCAGGAGAACATCAGTGGCCATTTGAACAGTTGGATCGATCTGGCGCCCGATGGCCGTACGATCGGCCTCTCCTCCACCCAAGGTTTTCCGTATCGCCGTTTCTCCATGGATGATCTGGAGAACGTGACCAATACCGCTGTAGGCAGCTGGCATGCAGGCTCGCGCGCCCGGTATAGCGGGAAAGGGAATTTCGTGGCCCTCCAACAATTGTATTACCTCGATTTCGCGCCCAACAAGGACCGGCCGGTGAAATATGAAGTGTACGAACTGGCCGGGGGCCAGCGCATGCTTTCGCTGGAAGATGTCTATTCCGCATCCTTGGCGCCCGATGAGAAGGATCTGTTCGTGGTGGACAAGGATGGTGTGGCTTCGATCGATGTGAAGACCGGCGAGCGATCGGCGATCGCGTTGAAAAGAACGGGAAATGCCATCGCCATTTCAACCGATGGATCGAAGGTCGCCGTGGCCCATCGACCTACTGAAGCGGAACTCGAAAAGATCCCATCGATCCGCAGTGACAAAAAAGCGATAAAGGCAGCCTTGAAGCTCGGCCAGATCGTGGTGGTCTACGATCGGAATTCGATGCAGCCGGTGCATATGCTTCCGGAGCTTTTCGACAAGGTCTTCCGGCTTGAATACAGTCCCGATGGCCGCGACCTGTGGATCCATGCGAAACCACACTCGCGACGAAGCGGTAATCCCAACCCGTACCAGAGCTACGTAGACGTGGCCGATGCGAAGACCGGTGAGATGCGCCGCACATCATTTCCATCGCTTGCACCCTACGAACCTGACTTCCGCATAAGCCCCGATGGCGGCCTCTTCGCCATCGGAAGCATCAGTGGAAAGTTCATGGAGGTACATGTTTACGACCGGAACACCAATGCGATGATGTATCGATTCGTTTTGAGCTATCGCTTGTTCGATAAAATGGCATCCAAAGGTGAATTCCCCAGTGATGGCCGCCTTTCCTTCGTCTTCCTTCCCGATGGAAGGAACATGCTGATGACCTTCGGGAACCGGCTTATCAAATGGACCTACCAATGAGAACGATCCTTGCTTCACTCCTGTTCATCATCACCATCACAACATATGGGCAGAAGAAGGAATTGCTGGAGGACAAGGATGTGATACTTGCCCGCGCAGCACAGGCGATGGATGAACTTTTATTGCCGGGAAGCAAAGTGCATGAAGCGATCCTGAAGGAAGGATTGTGGGGGCGGTACGTGTTGCAGGTAAGTTTCAGGGAGAAGGGCGACATCAGCAGCGTTTTCGTAGTTGCGATGGAAGATGGCGACATCCGATCGCAGAACCGATTCAAGGACCTGGTGCATCTGAGCAGCATGCCGTTCAAGATGCCCAAAGGCCGGCAGTACCGGATCGAGCACACGTTCGATCTTACTGCATTGCGGCAATGAAAGAATTCAACACACCACCCAAAAACCCAGTGGACCAACGATGAAACAATTGATCTCGCTTTCAGCACTAATGCTTTGCACCGGCCTTCATGCCCAGGATGACATGCCTGTTGTCTGGGAATCGAAGCTCGATCACCGGATCGAACATTGCGGCACCGGCACCGAAGGCCGCGGTTACAGCTATGCCGCGGATGACAAGGAAGTGACCGTCTTCGACAACAACACCGGCAAGGTGAAGTGGACCGGCCGCTACAAGGACATTACACCGAAACTGAAGAAAGTGGACGAGCTGATCCCGTTCTGGGAAAGCAATGCCATCTTCCTTTTCGATCGGAAAATGGGCAAGGACCAGATCGCGGTGCTTGATATGGAGACCGGCAAGATGCTCTGGGATTCCGAGAAGTACCAGAACCTCACCGATGACAACATCGTGTACGTACCTGAAAAAGATGCGTTCGCCATTTCATTGAAGGAAAAGCTCGTCTTCGTTCATGCCAAGACCGGTGAAGAGAAATGGGCCACCGATAAGTTCAAGGGCGTGGTGGGCCAGTACATCGGCACACCAGATGGAAAACTGGTGATGGTGAACTTCATGCCCGGCGAACTTGCCGCGCTGTTCAGCGGTTACAAGAACCAGATCGTGAAGATCGACCTTGACAATGGGAACATCATCTGGGAGAACACCTATGTGGGCCGCGCGGAGCGAAAGGTGATCAGCGGCGACTTCCTGTATGATCTGGATGTCGTAGGTGACAAGGTGTTCCTGCGCATGAACGGTATGCAGGTGTATGACCTGAACACCGGTGCCAACATCTATTCCGCCGCGTTCGATTATACTCCCGATGGTGTGGTGGGCCGCCCTGCCGGCGCACAGAAGTTCGGTGTGTACCACGCCGTGGCAGAGCCGGTGATCGTAGGCGATGATCTCTACGTGCTGGACATGAGCAACAAGAAGAGCCAGTATGTGAAGAAGTACGATCGCAACAGCGGAAAGCTGCTCTGGACCAGTCCGGAGATCAAGGACGCAAAAGCGATCCCCAACATGTACGTGGAAGGCGATCGTGTGTTGCTTCAGATCGGTGGTAACGTGGAAGCACAGGCATACATCTACAAGCGGGAACCCGATGGCCAGGGTGGTTGGAAGATCACCAAGGAATGGCGCATCTGGCATCCGAACGTGAAGCCTTACGGCGTTCAGGCTTTCAATACTTCTGATGGAAGCCTTGCCTGGGACAGTGAGCGTTTCCGCAAAGGCATCACCAATGCAGTGGTGGTCGGCGATCAGTTCGTGGTATGCAGCGGCAAGGAACTATACAGCATGGACCGTTCCAATGGAGCGGAGAAATTCGTTGTGCCCGTGGCCAAAGGCGGCGTCGGCAATGCCGATCAGGTGATGACCTACGGCGATAAGATCGTGGTGATCGGTGACAAGGGTGTAAGCACGTTCAACATGACCACCGGTGAACCGATCGCAAGCGGCAAATACAAGAAGAGCAATCTGGAGGATGTGAATGGTGATCGTATGATCCTCAAGACCGACAAGTCCGATATCGCCTGCTTCGATCTGGAAAGCTGCAAGTTCAAGGAATTCAAGGCAAGAACAGGGGCCATCACCGAAATGAGCACCGATGGTGCGTTCGTTTACGTGTACGACAAGAAGAACGTGACGAAAGTTTCAACGCGATAGTCGCGATCATATCAAAAGCAAAGAGGCCGCAGCATTGCGGCCTTTTTGCTTTGTTGATGGTGCGATCGGAAATGATCTACCGGGATCCAGTTGGCAATGATCACTCGATCGAAATGCCGATCCCATCGCAGTACTTGATCGGAAAACCGCGATCGGCCGGTCCCTCCTGCCCTGTCCTATCTTTAAGCATCAAACATCTTATCGAATATGGCTGGATCCAAAGACCCGAATGCACAAAAAGATCATTCCCGCACTACACCGGAAGTGAACGAGAACAGCAAGAATGAGCAACTCGATCGGTTCCGGGTGGATGATCAAGGCGAATTCATGACCACCGACCATGGCGTTCGCATCAACCACACGGACGATTCGTTGAAAGCCGGGCGCCGCGGACCCACGTTGATGGAGGATTTCCATTTCCGCGAGAAGATCACATCGCTCGATCATGAGAACATCCCTGAACGGATCGTGCATGCGCGAGGTGCAGGGGCGCACGGCTATTTCCAGCCGTACAAGTCCATGGCACGACTTACCCGTGCGAAGTTCCTTTCCGATCCCGCCGGGAAGACGCCGGTTTTCGTACGCTTTTCCACCGTGGCCGGGTCGCGCGGATCGGCCGATACGGTGCGCGATGCACGCGGTTTCGCCACCAAGTTCTATACGGAGGAAGGCATCTACGATCTGGTGGGCAACAACATTCCGGTCTTCTTCATCC
>JAEYYE010000210.1 GCA_023430945.1 Bacteroidota bacterium | reverse complement strand
CGTTGCAGTGATCGTTCCATCCTCTTCACCGAAGCAACTCACATCGGTACCGCTCGCCATCAGCACCACCTCATCAGGTCCGCCGATCACCACTGTTTCACAATCCGTGCAGATCGCACCCTGGGTGCCACCGGCTGCGCTTGCGCATACCAGGTAGGAACCCGGACCGTACACCGCGCTTGGATCGTACGCCATGCCATCAACGGTGATCGAAGCGCCTTCGCTTGCCGATGCGCTGATCGTTCCATCGCCTGCACCCAAGCAGGTGACGTTCGTGCTGGTAACTTCCAGTGATACTTCGATCGGTCCATCGATCACAACGGTCTCACAATCGTCGCATGCGCCGGCACCAACTGCACAGATAAGATATGTTCCTGGGCCGTAAGTGGCATTCGCATCATATGCGGCGCCATCCACAGTGATCGTCGCCCCTTGCGTTGCCGAAGCAGTAATGGTGCCGTCGCCCGCTCCAAAACAGGAAATGTCCGAGCTGGACACTGTCAGATCCACAGATGGGGCTGTGCCGGTAACCGTTTCAGTACATTCAGCGGCATTGTCAGGATCGGCGCACGCGCCTGCAGGTGGTACCTGCGGAGCGATCTCGATGTTGTAGCTGGTCACGCCGGCCGGATAGGTCATTGTGATGGTACCGAAGATCGTAGCCGGTGTTGCTGCAGGATTGGTAAGACACACGGCGGAAGAATATTGTGGTACCGCATTGGCATCGTACCCTACATATTCTCCATTGTTACCATTGATCGGCACGGTAACAGTGAAACCGCCATTGGGATCGCACGTTACGGTCTCCTCATCGGTCTCCAGGGCGCAGATCGTAACATCGTCACCGCATCCGTAGCGGGCCTTGAAATTGTTCACCGAAAGATCTCCATCCGCATCCTGATCCCAGATCAGCATGTAGAAATTCGTGGGGGTTTCGAAATTGATGCCAATGGATCCTTCGGATGTCGGTGTGCTCCAGGTGCTCGAACTTTCACTACCGCACCAGATCATCCCGCTGCCATCACCGAACTGCACCAATTGAAGGTCACTGGTAGCACAAGATCCACTCAAGGAATCGGCTGTGGACGATACCCATGAAACACTGGACGTGGAAACCGTGGAAGCATACAATGCCCATCCGATCCTGTCCCCAGAGTTATCATTCAATTGGAACGAGAAGCTCGAAGCGTATGCACGCACATCAAAGTTCAGCCAGATTATGGGCTGCCCGTTAGTAGGATTCTCGACCAATGGAAGTGTCGATCCATTGCTCGGATCGAAACAGCTGTTCGGTGGCAGATCCACTGGGAATGCCGAACTGTTGTAGACACAACCAGGCTGCGGATTGATCTGAGATTGTGTATCCGCTGAATTGCCACATCTGATGATCCCCTTCTTTTGGGGTGCATTGGGTAGATCATTGACAGTGCCATTCAAGTTCCAGTGCGCCCCTTCCAACCATCGCTCGGCGCAGTCACAGGGTAGACCCTGCGAAAAGCCTTGATGGCCCAGCAGGTACATGAACATCACCAGCAGCGCATACGCTAACGGCGATCGAGGCACGGGCGGCCTCTTCAGGATCGTAAGATCACTTCTCATTTTGATGGGGTGTTGAATTACCAGTTCAATGGGATTTCGGTCGTCCTTTTCGGGGTATTGATCGGACCGTTCCACCAATTGGTCGCGCAATTTGGATTTATTAACACCCGATTGTCAACTAAATGGAAGGTGTATTTATCAACTGTTATCATAACCCGCTGCATATCACATCCTTAGAACACACCAATAAATCGTAACTTTTTCAAAACCTACTGCTAATCAATTAAGTACGGACAAAATGATCCGATTCAAACTAACCTGGAATATCAATGGATCAACATCCTTCGATACAGGTTGAATTTTACAGTGAACTGATGCCTTCCGGATGATGCGTTAGCGATCGCAGTGGATACCCCGCAGCCGCCGAATGGCGGCGAGGAGTAGGAACGAAGAGCGCGACCCGCCACCAGCGGGGAACGCCCAAAAAGCATTGCGTACAAAAGAAAAAGCGCCACCGGAGTGGCGCTTCGTAAGGAATGCGTTCGGTCTTTATTGGATCTCGATCGAGCGCATCTTGGGCTTCGCTTCCTCGCGTTTCGGAATGGTGAGCTGCAGTACGCCGTTCACATATTCCGCACGGATCGAATCGGCCTGCACGCTCTGAGGCAGGATGAAGCTGCGCTCGAATGCCGACCGGCTGAATTCACGGCGCATCCAGCGCTTTTCCTCATTGTTCTCGCTCTGCTCGCGCGTGTGCTCGCCGCGGATGGTGAGCGTATCATCCACCATTTCGATCTTAAGGTCCTTCTTGTCGAAACCGGGCGCCTGTACTTCCACGCGATAGTCTTCCGCGCTTTCAACGATGTTCACGCGTGGCGCATGTTCCATGTAGCCATCACTGCCCAGGAACCTACCGATGCTTTGGCCGAAGATCTCGCTGGCCAGGCGGTCCACCGGAGAAGTGGTCCTCGAAGGTGAACTGTTGTATCTCACGATAGCCATTGTTGTACGTTTTTTCTGGTTCAACATCGATCCGGAAATGGATCGAACAGCGTTGAACAAAGCCGGTACCAGGGCGTCAAACGTGACATTCTGATCGATCCGGCTGAATAAATTTCCGATCGCGCTGCCGAATTTTCAGGAACGCTCAACCGTTGTCCGCGAACGCAGGATAAAGTGTCATTCCGCCATCGACATAGATGGTGCTCCCGATGATGTAATCGCTCTCTTCGGAGGCCAGCCATACCGCGACCTTGGCGACATCCTCCGGCTTTCCGATCCGTCCGTACGGGATCAACTTCAGCAGCTCCTTCTTCTTCGCTTCATCCTTCCAGACATCTGAATTGATGTCCGTGGCGATCGCGCCGGGTGAGATCGCATTCACGCGGATCTTCTGTGGTGCCACTTCCTGTGCGATCGATCGCATGAGCATATCAATACCGCCTTTCGAAGTGGCGTAATTCACATGGCCGGCCCATGGGATCACATCGTGAACGGAACTGATGAAGATGATGTTGCCGATCGACTTATCCCGATCGGATCCCTTCTTCTTGTTGAACGCTTTGATCGCTTCACGCGCGCAGAGAAAATGGCCGGTGAGGTTCGTGGCGATCACCTTGTTCCAATCCGCAAGGCTCATGTTGCTCACCGGTGAATCGCGCTGGATGCCCGCATTGTTGATCAAGACATCGATCCCTCCGAAATCACCGATCGCGCGATCGAACATGGCGATCACCTGCTTCTCGTCGCTCACATCGGCCTGAATGCTGATGCCGTTCCCGCCGGCCTTACGGATCGCTTCCAGGGTTTTTTCAGCTCCTTCACTATCGCCGTGGTAGTTCACCACAACGTTCGCTTTCCGCTCCCCGAAACCGATGGCGATCGCCTGCCCAATGCCGGAACTTGCGCCGGTAACGATCACGGTCCTTCTTTCATTCATCACCGATCCTGCTTGAGTTCAACTTTCGATCCAACGTATATGCAGCACTGATCAGGCCAAGATGCGTGAAGGCCTGCGGAAAATTCCCGAGATGTTCGCCCTGCCGGCCGAGTTGTTCGGAATACAGGCCGAGATGGTTCGCGTACCCGAGCATCTTCTCGAAGTAGAACCGGGCCTTTTCCAGCCTCCCCGCACGCGCAAGGCATTCCACATACCAGAACGAACACATGCTGAAAGTTCCTTCCTCACCATGGAAGCCATCCGGCGCCGCGCGATCGGTGCGGTAGCGGTACACGAGCGAATCGCTCACCAGTTCCTTCTCGATCCGATCGAGTGTGGAAAGCCAGCGCGGATCCTTCGGACCGATGAACCGGATCAACGGCATAAGCAGAGCAGAAGCATCCACCGTGCTTGCTCCGGGATACTGCATGAAGGCCTGCGCCTTCTCATCCCAATGATCGGCGTAGATCGATCGGAATACCTTGTCACGCTCTTCGCGCCAGCGCGGATTCAGCGGGAATGATCGTGCCGTGGCGATCTTGATCCCGCGATCGAAAGCGACCCAGCAGAGCAGCCTTGAATAGAGAAATTTCCGACGGCCGCCGCGCACTTCCCAGATCCCTTCATCGGGCTGGTCCCAATTATCGGCGAGCCAGTCGATCTGCCTTTCCAGATCACGCCAGAGATCATGCGAGATCGGATCACCGTACTTGTTGAAGAGGTAAACTGAATCCATCAGCTCACCGTAGATATCCAGCTGAAGCTGGCCATACGCATCATTACCGATCCGCACCGGCGGCGACTTTCGATAACCTTCGAGGTGATCGAGCACACGTTCATCGAGTTCGATGTGTCCATCGATCCCGTACATGATCCCGAGCCGGCCCTTTTCCCCCAGGTTCTCGCACAGCTTTTCCACCCAGCCCATGAAAGCGCCGGCCTCTTTCGTGTAGCCCAGGCGGATCAACGCGTAGACGCTGAAGGAAGCATCGCGGATCCACGTGAAGCGATAGTCGAAATTGCGCTTGCCGCCGATCGCTTCCGGAAGCGAGAACGTTGGTGCAGCGATGATCGATCCGTAGCGATATGATGTGAGAAGTTTCAACACCAGCGCCGATCGATGCACCGTTTCAAGCCATCTTCCTTTGTATGTGGATCGCGCCAGCCATTGCTTCCAATACTCCACCGTGCGGAAGATGTTATCGGTGACGAACCCGTGCAGATCCTTATCGCGTGTGCTCTCGATGTTCACGTGTTCCAGCAGGAAATCAGCTGTCTCCGACGCGCCCAACGTGAACTTCGCGTAGATGTCGCCATTCACCACTTTCAGCGGAACCGTGCTCTTGAAGCGAAGCACCAATGGCTCCTTCTCATCGCTGGTGAGGATCACTTCGTGATCGGAAAGCTGTTCCACTGTATGACTGCTGCGCGCATAGTTGAAACGCGGACGGCAGATCATCTCGTAGGTGACTTCGCCACGCACTGTCGTAACGCGGCGGATCAGTTCCTTTCCGGTGGAGAATTCCTCCACCGGCATCAGATCGGTGATCTCGCCCACACCTTCTTCTGAAAGAAATCGCGTGAGCAGCACGTTCGTATCGGGCAGATATAGTTGCTTGGTGCGCATATCATTGAACACCGGATGGATCTGGAACCTTCCGCCTTTCTCATCATCCAGTAAAGCGGCGAAAATGCTCGGTGAATCGAAATCGGGGAAGCACATGAAATCGATCGAACCGTTGAGGCCGACCAACGCCACTGTATTCAGATCACCGATGATGCCATAGTTCTCGATCGGCAGATAGCTCATACGATAGGAAGGAATGGTGTGACATGTATAAGGATAACCGCAAGTTAATACGGCACGATGCCTTTTGATCGGAACGGATCTGCGCGAGCGATAGGAGCGGAAAACCCGCAAGCGAGGAGGTACGACGAGTGCGGCTTTGGAGCGGATAGCGCGACCCCGCCTTCGCTGAAGCTTCGGCGGGCGAAGCCCAGAAAGGATCATGCGGGGACACGCCCAAAAAAATTCAAACGACCAACCTTCGATCAGCTCAACGCTACAGCCATCTTCTCCACCGGTTCCACACGTTTCCAAAGAGACTTCATTGATCTGGAGAATTTGTAGCACATCGATCGCATGAACTCGTTGCGATCGATTCCACCGGCTTTGAAAGCGCAGTGATAACCGAACCAGATCGCGTGGATGGTGCCGAAGAACAGGACCGAGTAGAACGCGAGCGAGATCGTTCTTGAATAGAAACTTTTCTCCTGAAAGATGATGTGAAGCCGTTCGTTCTGGAACTTGATGTGATGCGCTTCATCGATAAGGATGTCCGTGCAGATCTGCCGCAGCAACGGGCATTTTGTGGCATCATGAAGTGCCTGGTAGAAGATCTGTGCAGCGCTCTCGACGATGATCACCGCGATCGTCCATAATTCCATGCTGGTGTTCAGGTAGCGCACCTTGCGGAATAACGTGTCGCCGAGGTCGCGCTTCGCCCGACGCTCACCGATCGCATCGATGTAGCGGCCCAGGTTGGCGCCATGTTTTTGCTCCTCCTTGATGAAGAGATGAACGGCCTGCACGTATTCCGGATCGTTGATACGTGAAGCATACTTGCGCGCCGCGGCCATCAGGTGCCTGCCATCGCTCGTCTCCCCGAGCTGCCATGCCTTGAGCGAATAGAGGATGCTGCGCCTTTCAAGATCGGTGATCTCCGGCCGGGTGCTCCAGTCGATCCGTTGCTTCAACAAATTCCGATTGAAATGCTCGCGCCAGAAGGAGGATGGATGGTTCATGCCGTTGCCGTTCACTTGATGGAATTCCTTGTTGAACGGATCCGGTAGATGGTGAAGAGCGTCCAGCCGATCCCGATCAGCAGGATCAATAACGGGATGGCACCAGGTTCACTTTCCACCGTGATCATGAACGCAAGAAGGATCGCTCCGATCACGATCAATAGCGACGAAAGGATGAAGTGGATCCGCAGAACTCGAAGAGATCGATGATCGATCGGTCGCGAAGCTTCGCGGAAAAGCAGGGCTGCGCCGATCCAAAGCGCTACGAACACGGCGTTGATCACGGGGATCGCGACATTTTCGTCCTCTCCCACCATTCCACTCGCGAACACGACCAAGGTGATGAATACCTGCGCGCAAGCAGTAACGATCATGGTGTTTAACATTCCCTTTGCTCTGAATCCTGTAATGATCCCGCCAGCCATGGGCACCGAGACCAGTGCGGCGTAGAGGATGTTGGCGAAGTTCATTCCCGAACCAACGAAGCCGACCGCCGCGTTGCTCCAGATCAACAGGAACATGGTGGCCAGGGCAACGATAACACCGGTGCGGTATGCGTCATCGTCCGATCGGCGGATCAGGAATTCGAACAGCAGCCCGATGCCACCGAGAATGATCGCGGCGAAGACGAAATCACTGAAGGTCCAATCCACTTCATTGGTGAACTGCATGAAGATGAGAGGAAGGACGAGGATCACCGCTGCCGCAGACCAGCCGATGATTCGCAGTATCTTCCAAAAACCTGTGAACGTGTCGTTCCCGTTCCGATCGGTGATCTGTCGTGCTTCTACCATGGCTTGTTCAGTTAAGGTTCCTGACGTTCTTTTCAAAGTACTTTGCGTTACAAAGCAAATTGAAGTACGGAGCCGATGCAACTTTATTATTCGAACGGTTCGAAATATTGATGGTCCGAATGGAAAAAGCCTCCGGTCAAGGAGGCTTCTTTGTTGGTTAGCAATATGGGATCGTCCTACATCTTCGTGAATCGCGTGGTCATTCGCTTACCCCTGCGATCGGTCAGGTACAAAGTGTAGAGGCCTGGTCTTACATTCTGCAGATCCAGTGGAATGATGTGTTCAACAATAAGATCGCTACGGAGCACCACGCGGCCAGCAGCATCGATCACCGTTGCACTCACGACTTCACCGATCCGGCCTGCATCCTTTATATGGACCAGATCATTCGCCGGCACCGGATAGACCTGCAATTGATCGTTCGGTGACGAAGTGGTAGCCAGATCGGTAGTTATATCACCCGCCCAGCGGCTGAACTGGATCACGGTGGGTGAACCAAAGCCCATGTCTATCGTGCCTGTCACGAGCTCAGCGATCGGATAAAACTGACCCGGCGTGTAGTACAGGTAACTGTCGTAGGTGTATTCGATCGTGAACATGTCCATGACATCTTCGATCTCATTCATCATGTGGATGCGCAGCACGTTCTGCACCGTTCCGAACGGCATTTGCAAAGTGCCGTAGCCGTCCACCTCGCAATTCACCGTTCCGCTGCGCATGACAACATCGCCTTCATAGGTGAATTCCGATGCGAATTCGGTGGACCAACTGCTACCCATCGTTGCGGGGAACGCGAGGTATTTCGGTAGCGGATCGTTCACGATGATGCTGGTCCCATCATCGCTTCCTGTGAAGAAGACCCCATCGGATGTAACCTGGTAATACGTGATCACCGGGTTGCTTGTTGCTGCGATCGTGGCATTCGGGAACTGGTCGCCGTTGGGCGTGGACGAAGGAGCAACGATCTGGATCACATCAGTGCTATCGATCGTGAGACCGGAGAGATCCCACGTCTGCATGGAGCCTGGATTTCCTGGTGGAACGTAGTTCCCGTAATTCTGCGTGTACTGTGTACCGATCTCCGGTGCGTTCGACGCGAAGGTGAGCGTTGGTTGCGCTTGTGCGGCAACAACTGCGCAGGCAAAGAATAGTGTGAAAAAGTGTCTCATGTTAGGTTGATGGCTTACTTGACGGCGAGTGTTTCCGCCGACGGGATCGGCGCAGGCACCACGTTCTCCACGGGCTTCGTGCTCTGCAGGTACGTGTAGATCGCGTGGATGTCCTCATCGTTCAAATTCTTGAACATCTCCCAGGGCATCGGCGGCAGCAATGGCCGTGATCCTTCAAGACCCTTGTACAATCCTTTGGTGATCGCGCGCTTGAACTGCTCTTCGCTCCAGTTGCCTATGCCGGTGGCATCGCTGGTGAGGTTGCCGCTGAAGCTCGTGCCCCATGGACCTACGGCTGAAGTGAGCCCGGGACTGAAGTAGATCCAACCTGGATTCGCATTGGGGTCGAGAGGCGGGTTCTTCTCGTTCGCCGGATGTCCGCTAAGCAAGCGATCGGGATCGGGCACAGGACCATGCTCGGTCATGAT
>JAEYYE010000102.1 GCA_023430945.1 Bacteroidota bacterium | reverse complement strand
GTCCTGGCTTGCGATCGGAACCCCATTCATCGTAATATTGCAATGAACAGGTCCAAATGGGCGTCACGAAGGCCGATCTCTTCTCTTCAAGCCAGAACCAGCTCGCCGCTTGGGCCCGTGCGCTCGCGCATCCCGCGCGGATCGCGATCCTGCAGCAATTGCTCAGGAACAACGCGTGCATCTGCGGAAGTCTTGTCGAGGAGCTCGGGCTCGCGCAGGCCACGATCAGCCAGCATTTGCGCGAACTGAAGGAAGCCGGCCTGATCAAGGGATCGGTGGAAGGCACCAGCGTTTGCTATTGCATCGATCCGAAGACCTGGGCCAAGGTGCAGAAAGCGTTCAACGGACTTTTTGAGAAGTACGGATCGCCTGTCGGGCAACAAGAAGAAGGTATAACCGATCTGTCCCAGGCCACGTAGAATGAACCAACCACGATGTCATGAAAGCAGAACCACGTAAGCCGGAAGCGATCCAGCCCGCGATGCTCAATGCGGAACATGCCGATGGATCGGAGAATGGATCGGAACCTTCCGAGGACCGTAAGCGATCGGCGCAGATCGCGAAATTCATCCGCGAGCGCAACGATGATCTAGGCTGCTGCGATCTTGGCGTAGCCTGTTTCTGATCGTTCTTTGGGCGGGATCCTGTCAAGTCGGGATCCTTCGCTCCTACTCCTCGCCCACGCGGTGCGTGGCCTGCGGGGTATCCGCTGCGGCCCCTTACGCCGATCGGTGGTTGGCGAGGGTGATCTGTTCTTCGATCGATGATTTCGTTATACCTGAGAAGGAGTGTGAATGATTTGGTTGAATACATTCTCACGATTAATGGAAGATCGTTCTTATTTCCGGACTGAGTAGATCGCAGCGATCCAACCGATCATCGATCAAAGACAAGAAGAAACTCGCGAAGCCTCCGAAGATCTGCGTAAGTGGCGCAGCCGGAAAGCCCGCAAGCGAGGCTTTGCGAGTGCGGACTTGCAGGCGAAGACACGACCTGACAGTAATTCGCCCAAAGAACCGCGTTCGGAAGCCGACCGGTGCAGCGCTGCGATCTTTGCCCAATGCCCACCCTTGCCGATCGATTGCTGCGCTATGTTCTCTCCTTCTCTCTCCAACGTACCGATCTGCCTGAAGGCGTGGGTGTTCTCGATCCGTTCAACGGGCCGAACGCTGATGAGATCCGGGAGATCGTAACGCAATTCCACCGCCACTTCTACAGCGATGATCGTCCGCGGATCTTGATGCTCGGGATCAATCCTGGCAGGCACGGGGCGGGCGTCACCGGCATTCCCTTTACCGACACCAAGCGTTGCGAGAACGACCTGAAGATCCCCGTGCCCGGGATCCGCACGCATGAGCCGAGCAGCGATTTCTTCTACCGCATGATCGAGGCTTTCGGCGGACCGGAGGAATTCTACTCGAAGGTTTATGTGCACGCGCTTTCTCCGCTCGGTTTTGTGAAGGAGGAAGCCGGCAAAATGCCGCTCAACCTGAATTACTACGATCGGAAGGACCTTGAGCTTGCCGTCACCCCGTTCATTGTTCAATGGCTCACTGATCTCATCTCATGCGGCATGCGCACCGATCGCGTGATGTGCCTGGGCACCGGAAAGAACGCGGCCTTCTTCCGCAAACTGAACGACCGGCACAGGTTCTTCGGCGAGATCATCCCGATCGAACATCCGCGTTTCATCATCCAATACCGGCAGAAGCGCATGCACGAATACATCGCGAAATACGTGCAGTTGCTAAAGCAATTGGGTTGACGGACCGGGTTTGTGAAGAACCCGTTGTACATAAACCGGGGGCCGATCGTGGCGCGCATACGCGGCCGATCCTAAATTGGTACCATGCAGGTACAACGCCTTTTCGACATACCGCTGCGCCAGCGCGCGATGTTCCCGAAGTCCGATGCGATCGCGACGAAAGAGAACGGCGATTGGCGCAAGTATTCCACCGAAGAACTGATCGCAACGGCCGAAAAGCTTGCGCTGGGCCTGATCGCGCTCGGCGTGAAACCCGGCGATAAAGTGGCGATCTGCAGCGGCAACCGCAGCGAATGGTGCCTGGCGGATCAGGCGGTGCTCATGATCGGCGGCATCACCGTGCCGATCTATCCGACCAGCAGCCGCGAGGATTATGCGTTCATTCTTCAACATGCCGAAGTGAAGGTGTGCTTCAGCAGCAACGAGGAGATCCATCGCAAGGCGGAACTTTCCGGCGCTCCGCAACACCTGTTCACATTCGATCGGGTGGCCGGTGCAAGGCATTGGACGGAAGTCGCGCAACTGGCGCGTGACTCTGATCGCGCTACGTTGAAAGCGTATGGCGATGGTGTGAAAGCAGAAGATCTCGCGACGATCATCTACACCTCTGGTACCACCGGCAGACCCAAAGGCGTGATGCTCACGCACCACAACATCATCAGCAATGTGCTCGCGAGCATCACGCGTTTTCCGGTGGATGAGAAGGCGAAGTCCATCAGCTTTCTTCCGCTCTCCCACATCTACGAGCGCATGCTGATGTACCTCTACATGTACTCCGGCGTTTCGATCTATTTCCAGGAATCATTGGAGGACCTTGGTGATCGGATCCGCGAAGTGAAGCCGGAAGTGTTCACCGCCGTTCCGCGCTTGCTCGAAAAGATCTACGACAAGATCGTGGCGAAGGGCGAGGAGCTTACCGGAGTGAAGCGAAAGCTCTTCTTCTGGGCGCTTGATCTGGGACATCGTTATGAGATCCATGGGCGTGGCGTGTTCTACGATCTTCAATTGAAGCTCGCGCGCAAACTGATCTTCAGCAAATGGCAGGAAGCACTCGGCGGAAATGTGCGCGTGATCGCGAGCGGAAGTGCAGCACTGCAACCGCGGCTGGCGCGGGTTTTCAATGCCGGTGGAATTCCGCTGATGGAAGGTTATGGCCTCACGGAAACCTCACCGGTGATCTCCGTGAACGATGCGCGGAATGATGGACTGCGTTTCGGCAGCGTGGGAAAACCATTGCCGGGGGTGGAAGTGAAGATCGCGGATGATGGCGAGATCGTGGTGCGCGGTCCGAACATCATGCAGGGCTATTACAAAGATCCAGCGATGACCGCCGATGTGATCGATCCACAAGGCTGGCTGCACACAGGCGACATCGGGAAGATCGATCACGAGGGTTTCCTCTACATCACCGATCGGAAAAAGGAGATCTTCAAGACCAGCGGTGGCAAATACGTTGCGCCACAAGTGCTGGAGAACAAGCTGAAGGAATCGCGTTTCATCGAACAGGTGATGGTGATCGGTGAGAACCGCAAATTCCCGGCGGCGCTGATCGTTCCCGATTTCGCATTTCTCCAGGAATACTGCAAGATCAAGGGGATCGAGTACAAAAGCCGTGAACAGATCATCGCCGAACAGCAGATCAACCAGCGGATCTTCAAGGAAGTCTCCAAGGCGGCCTCGGAGATGGGCAACTGGGAAAAAGTAAAAAAGATCGCGCTGCTGCCGAAGGAATGGACGATCGAAGGCGGCGAGCTCACGCCCAGCATGAAGCTCAAGCGCAAACCGATCCTGGCGAAGTACGCACAGGTGGTGGAAGATCTCTATGCAGGCGCCGATCGAGCGTGAACCCGTAATTTCGCGCTAACATCAAGCTTTTCATGAAGATCCACATCTTCGTTCTCTTCACGTTGCTTCTTTCACTTGCCGGCTGTTCGAAGGAACCCGGCGAAGGCGGCCGCAACGAGATCACCGGTATAGTGACCGCGCAGAACATCAACAGTAACGGCTTACTGCTCGGCGATCGATATCCGATGCCCGAACATCGTGTTTACATCATCTACGGCGATGGCACATACCATGATGATGATGTGCGCACCGGTCCTGATGGCCGTTTTCGTTTTACCGGTTTAAGGAAAGGAACGTACACCGTTTATACCATATCGCAAAAGAAACGTGAGCTTCCGGATCATTCCGGATTCTATCCGGTGACCCGTCTGGTGGAGATCACAGAGAAAAAAGGCTCGATCGATATCGGCGAATTGCCCATCGAAAGGTGGCGCGGATATTTGGACAATTGATCGTGATCGCATCAATGAACCGCTTCTCTTCGACCATTCTTCCGCTTGCGATCCTGATCCTTTCGATCGGATCGACGGGCTGCGCGAAGGAACCAGGGATCGGTGGCCGCGCGGAGATCCATGGGCGCGTGCTTGAGCAGCACCAGGGTTCGGGCGAATTCTATCCGATCCCCGATCACGATGTGTACATTGTTTACGGCGATGGCACAACGCCCGATGATGATGTGAGCACAGGTCCAGATGGCCGTTTCCGGTTTCCCTGGTTGCGGAAAGGCAACTACCGCATCTTCACACTTTCCGAGTGCGAATACGATCCGGACAGTTGCGCCAGCGGCTCCTTCGCCGTGGAACGCGCCGTGGATCTCGTGGATCGCACCGATCTGGTGGATGTCGGGGATCTTCACATAACGAACTGGTGATGAGGAAGGCTTCGCTCGCACCGTTCGTTCTGCTCCTCTTCGCGATCGCACCAGCGTGGCTTCATGCGCAAGAACGCGCAGTTCCCGTTCTGGGTGAACAATTCTGGACAAGCGTTGCGATAAAGGGCAGGCCGCCGAAATTCTTCAATGACATCATCGGCAAGGAAACGCGCAAGAAATTCCAGATCGGCACCGAGTTCGGTTACCGATCGGCCGATTCATTCCTCGCCGGCCGGCAGTTCTACGCCGATGCCGGCATCAGCTATGATGTTACGCGCGCGCTCACGATCGGTGTGGAGCAACGCTACGCGCACCGGCCGGGCAACGAGGATCGCACACGCACCATCGTACAGGCATCGCTCGGCGGCGATGTGAAGCGCAGCAAGCTCAACTATCGCTTGCGGTACCAGCACAATTACCGCGAATTCGGTGAGGAACGCGAGGTGATCCGCAACCGTTTCACGGTGGAACACGACTTCGCGAAATGGAAGCTCGATCCATTCATCGGTGCGGAATTCTTTACATGGGCAAGGCCGGATGGATTGATGTACATCGGCACGCGCTATCGTCTTGGTACCACCTGGAAACTCTCCAAGGCGCACTCGATCGATCTCACGATCCTGCACGATCGGGAGCGCGACATCGAATGGCCTGCGCATAACTGGATCTACTCGATCGATTACAGTTTCAACATCGCGAAAGTGGATCGGAAAAAACCGGTGGAACCCGCGCCATGAGCAGGCGGCTGATCGGTTTCGGGCTGGTCTTCCTCGTTGCGGTGGCGGTGGCCTACCTCATCATCAAACCTTCCGATCGATTGCCGATCTACCACCCGAACCAATTGGATGCACGACTGGTGGACCGAACGGGGATCTCGTCAGGTGAGCACCACATCAAGGATTTCGAGTTGATCGATCAGCAGGGTGCTACACTGCGCCTGGCGGATCTGGAAGGAAAAGTGATCGTAGCCGATTTCTTCTTCACCACGTGCGCAACGATCTGTCCGAAGATGAGCGTACAGATGGCGCGTGTGCAGGAGGAATTCAAGGATGAAGAAAGGTTGATGCTTCTCTCCCACTCCGTAAC
>JAEYYE010000093.1 GCA_023430945.1 Bacteroidota bacterium | reverse complement strand
CACAAGATGCTTGTACTGAACGCCCTCCGAAACAAGCTCATCCACCGGGTCTGTGCTGTGATCAAACGCGGTACCCCTTATGAGTTACGAACACCACTTGCAAATGTCATAGAATGATCCCTTTCGCTGGGCCCATCAAGCCCTTGCAGGGCGTTCACTTCTCGATCTGGAAAAAGACATCCGAAACCGATCCATGATCGCCTTCGCTTCACACCCATCCAGCCAGATCGCATAACACACGATGAATGCAAAGGCCATGTCCGGTATCTCCAGCGAGATCGCGGTCGTCAAGTGAAAGAAGATCCCGGCGAGCAGCCAGGGGATACGCGTCCGCTTCCACCACACCGCGACCGGGAACGTGAGCTGGAACAACAAAACGCTCCACGTTCCGATCATCGCGACTGCCGGGAACTGCGCGATCCACGCCGGCCCGAACGCATCATCCGTTACCACGATCGCCAAAGCTGAACCATCGATCCAATGCGTTCCGGTGAACTTGTGCAATACCGTGGCTGTGTATGCGATCAGCAATTGCACACGCAGGATCCATAATGCGCCGATCGCGATCGGTCCCGGTTCCCACTGCGTTCCGCGCTTTTCGCCCGAAAGGAATATCAGCCAGAACAACATGTTCCCGATCAACTGCTGTCCGCCGCTGCCCGCAAGCCACGCGCGTTGCATCAGGCTCATGTAGATCGCCCAGATCACGAACGCGACGATCGCATTGGCCGGCCGGGACAACTGATGGATGCAGCCGATCAACAACAGCACGATCCCGATCCATTCCAAACCTTCAGCCCAGCCGCAGAACATGTTGGTGATCGGCGCGAAGATGCCCGGCTGCGGCAGGCATGGAAAGATCGGATCACCCCACAACGCGCGATACGCCGGTAAAGCCGACACGATGTACGCGATCAGCCACGCCTGGATGCCGAGCCTGAAGAGCCGCACCACGTTCCGGTCGATCGCTGCTCCGTTCATGGTTTGATCGGCGTGTATCGCAATTCGCGCCCGGCCGGATCGACCGGGTCGATCACACATTGCTCCTTCAACCTGAAAAGGACATTCCCTTCGTCACTGTTGATCGCTTTCCGCATTGCCTCGATCAGCAACGGCTCCACCTTTCCGGTTTCCGATCGGAGCGCAGCTTGTGCGTGTCTCGCAAGGCTTTGAGCGATCCGCTGCTCCAGATAATGTCCGGCCTCTATCGATCGCCATTCGATCCGATCGTTGCTCCATTGGATCTCGCACGAACACAACGGCGCGTCCGGCGCGAACAATTGCCATTGCTGGTGGAACAACGGCCGCACGTACAGCTGTGCGATCACGCGCAACATTGCAGGAACAAGACGATCGGGAAAAGTATAGGCCAGCAGGAAGGTGAGGTGCAACACGGCCAGCGCGATCACGATCCGGCTTTTCCAATTCCTCTTCATGGCGATCGAGGCCAAAGTACTTCGATCGAACGGGATCCGCGGCTTCCAACGCCACTACCTTCGCGGCCTGAATTCCATTTGAGGAAATATGACGATCAACGCCAACGACCCTACACTCCGATCCTGGGAGACCGTTACACCGAACAATGATTTTCCGATCCAGAACATCCCGTTCGGCATCGCCTCCTTCAACGGTGGAAAACCAGTGCCGGTAAGCCGGATCGGCGATCGGGTGATCGACCTCGGTGCCCTGGCCGCCGCTGATCTTTTCGTGGGCGTGGGCTTTCGCGAGGAAGCCTATCGAGCGGCGCAGCTCAACGACATGATGGCGCACGGCAGGGCAAGCATGAGCCGCTTGCGAGAGCGGCTGAGCGAATTACTGCGGCATGAAAATGCTGAATTGCGCGACAACAACGCGTTGCGCGAAGCAGCACTGATCCCGATCGAAAAGGTGGTGATGCACCTGCCCGTTTCGATCGGTGACTACACGGATTTCTACAGCAGCCGCGAACATGCGACCAATGTCGGCAGCATGTTCCGCGATCCGGCCAATGCGCTCCTGCCCAACTGGCTTCATCTTCCAGTGGGCTACCACGGCCGGGCCAGCAGCATAATCGTCAGCGGCGAACCGATCAAAAGGCCGCACGGACAGACACGCCCCGATCCGAGTGCGCCGCCGGTGTTCGGTCCAACGAAACAGCTGGACCTGGAGCTGGAAATGGCCTTCATCACCTACGAAGGAAAACCACTGGGTCGACCGATCGGGATCAGGGAAGCGGAGGATCATATCTTCGGCATGGTGCTCTTCAACGACTGGAGCGCGCGTGACATCCAGGCATGGGAATACGTGCCCCTCGGCCCTTTCCTCGCGAAGAATTTCGCCAGCAGCATGAGCCCGTGGATCATAACGCTCGATGCGTTGGAACCTTTCCGCGTGAAAGGTCCGGCGCAGGATCCAGAGCCGTTACCTTATCTCAGGATCGACGGCGATCACGCCTTCGACATCCGGTTGCAAGCTTCGATCAAACCGGAGAACGGTGAAGAGGAGGACATCTGCAGCACCAATTTCAAGCACATGTATTGGAGCATGGCGCAGCAGCTGGCGCACCATACGGTGAACGGTTGCAACATCCGCTGCGGCGATGTGATGGCCAGTGGAACGATCAGCGGACCCACGCCGGACAGCTACGGAAGTATGCTTGAATTGACCTGGCGCGGCACGAAGCCGTTGAAGTTGAAGGACGGCAGCGAACGCAAGTTCATCCACGATGGCGATACGGTGATCCTGCGTGGCCATTGCGAGAAGGATGGCATGCGGATCGGATTTGGGAGCGTTGAGACGCTGGTGGAGGCGGCGGTCTGAAAGGATCAGATCGCCCGCACACTCTCTCCCGCCGCTGCGATCACCGCATCAAGATCCGCGATCGTCAGTGCATCGCTCAGGAACCAGGTCTCGAATGGTGAAGGCGGCAGATAGACCCCGCGATCGAGCATGGAGTGGAAGAAACGCTTGAAACGCTCGTTGTCCGCCGTTGACGCAGATGCCATATCGGTGATCGCGTGATCGCTGAAATGCAGGCTGATCATCGAACCTCTCCGATTGATCGTGAACGGGGTGGAACTTCCGATCGACTGCTTCGATCCGTTCTCCAGATAAGCTCCCTTCTCTTCCAGACGCTCGTAGATCTTCGGATCGTTCTGCAGTTCCCCCAGCATTGCGAGACCTGCGGCCATCGCAACCGGATTTCCGCTCAAGGTTCCCGCTTGGTAGACTTTTCCGATCGGCGCGATCTTCTGCATGATCTCCTTCCTTCCACCGAAAGCACCCACGGGCATTCCACCTCCGATCACTTTTCCGTAGGTCACCAGATCGGCATCGATCTTCAACGCTTCTTGCGCGCCGCCGGCCGCGAGCCGGAATCCGGTCATCACTTCATCGAAGACCAGCACGATGCCGTCCTTATCGCAGATCTGGCGCAAGCCTTCGAGAAAACCCGGTGCAGGAGGAACGCAACCCATGTTCCCTGCGACCGGCTCCACGATGATCGCAGCGATCTGGCCTTTGTGCTCCGACACCAATTGTCGCACCGCATCCAGATCATTGAAAGCGCACGTCAGCGTGTCGTCAGCAACCGCTGCCGGAACGCCCGGGACGGCCTGGATGTCCAATGTGGCGACACCGCTTCCGGCCTTCACGAGAAAGGCATCGGCATGGCCGTGATAGCACCCTTCGAACTTGATCAGTTTGTTCCTTCCGGTGAAACCACGCGCGAGACGCAATGCGCTCATGCATGCTTCGGTACCGCTGTTCACCATGCGGATCAGATCCACGTTCGGCGCCATGGAACAGACCATTTCCGCCATGCGGATCTCCTGCTCGGTGGGTGCGCCGTAAGACGTAGAAAGTGCTGCTGCTTCCTGCACCGCTTTTGTGATCGCAGGGAATGCATGGCCGAGCAGCATCGGCCCCCAGGATCCGATCAGATCGATGTAGCGGTTTCCATCGGCGTCGAACAGATACGCCCCTTCCGCCTTGCTGATGAAGAGCGGCGTTCCACCGACATGTGAAAAAGCGCGCACCGGACTGTTCACGCCACCGGGGATCGAACGTTGTGCGCGATCGAAAAGTTCCTTGCTTCTGCTGGTCTTCATCTCGATCTATAATTCAAGCTTTTCGTGCGATCTCGCGGGCGAAATAGGTCGCGATCATGTCGGCGCCTGCACGTTTCAAGGATGTGAGCGTTTCGATCACAGCGTGCTCTTCGTTCAGCCAACCTTTCTGCGCCGCGGCCTTGATC
>JAEYYE010000091.1 GCA_023430945.1 Bacteroidota bacterium | reverse complement strand
ACATAACGCAGGTGAGTTCTCAGGCGAAGATCTTCATCCGCCGTCGCGTCTGGTTCAACACTGAATGTCGCAATGAAACTGGCATCGCCAATGATCGCATTCACTGCGGAACCATTCGTGTAAACATGGTTATCCACGCTGATCGATGCGATAATGAGGAACAATAGAGCTGGGATGATCATGTGTTTCATAACCGAATTTAATACCGGATGTTGCGTAAGCGATCGCAGCGGAAAGCCCGCAAGCGACGAAGGAGCGCGGACTTGAAGTGAAGAGCGCGACCCGGCTGCCCCCGCAATACTGCGGGGTGAGCCGGTATACGCCCCTAAAACGATCAGAAGATCAGAGGATCAGATAATTAGATAATGCCGGACCTCACTTTGACAGATCTCGATTCCCGGAACGCACGGGCGGTGTTCGCATCATCTGATCGTCTAATTTTCTGATCATCTGATCCATCATTGCACCTCTTCCTTCACCGCCATCCATTCCGCGAGATCGTTGATCAGCGCGTTGTAGAACATTTCGCCGACCTTTTTCGCCCCCTGCGGACTGAAGTGCGTGAAATCCGATGCGGCGAGCGGCGGCGTTGCGTTCACCCAGCTCACCATGCTGCCGCGGCCGCCCATGGCCTCGTACAGATCCCAGAACGCGGCGCCCTGTGCGATGGAATTCTCCTTCATCGCGTCGCGCACATCCTCCAAGAAAGGCCGCGTCACCATGTCCTCGCCTTCCTTGATGCTCATGTCGCTGGGGCCGATCACGATCACGCAAACGCCAGGGATCATCCGCTTGAAACGCGCGATCTGCGCACCGAACGCGCGGCCGTATTTCTGAGCATCCTCCACGCTTTTCATATGCGGAAGCACGTTGCCGCCGTACTGGAGGATCAGCAGTTTCACATTGAGGTCGCCGAGCATTTGTTTGAGCAATTGCTGATCGACCTTGTTGAACTCATAACCGGCACCGCCGCGCGCGGCCACATTGTCCACATTCACTCCGGTTGATCCTTCCAGCGAAACGGCGTACACTTCCGGACTGTCGCGGCCGCTCATTCCGATCGTGATGTTCTCCGGTGTTCCGTTGAAGCGCCATTCGCGTTTGATCAATGTAGAAGTTGGCTCGATCACTTCCGATCCGATCTGTTCACCATCGGCTTCGCAGGTGAGCGAAAGGGGTGCGCGGTGCCAGCCGAAATAGATCCGGCAAACATTGAATTGTTGTGCTTTTGAATAAGCGCGGCGGCCTTTTGCAAGCGTGATCGTTCCGGTCGCATCGATCGTATCCGGCGGAACGCTGTCGGGCAGGATCGGTGTGAATTTCGAGAGGCTTGAAAGTGCGCCGTAACGCATGTGATCGCTGCCGGCCTCCTTACGGTTCATCACGCTGTAGCGATCCCAATTCGGCGAAAGTTCGCGCACCACGCTCATATGCGGCACGATGTCGGCGACGGGAAAAAGCCCTGGTCCGCTCCCGCCGAACTGGCTCTGCAATTTGTTACGGATGTAGGAGGTGATCCGATCCCCTTCCAATTGCGAATCGCCGTAATGCACCACGCGGATCGGTCTTTTGCCATGTCTTGCCTTCACGAGTGAAGAGAAGAAGGGATGAAGCACCGACTTGTCTCCATCCGGATAGTGCAATGCGATGCGCGCTTCGAGCGGCGCGAGCGAAGCAGTGTCCAGCGTGAACGCGCCCTGGTCCGCGATCTCCACCTGCGCAGGATCCACGTTCATGGGATCGGGCGCGGTATCGGTGGTAACGATGGTGATCGGATCTACGATCGCGGTCTCATCGGTGGGCATGGCGATGATCTCGGAGATGTCGACCTGGGGTTCCTTCGAATGTTCGAACAGCGATGATGGAGAAGGAAAGCGGATCACCAGATCATCGTTGATCTTCCACCCATCATCTGGAATGATGGTACCGATCAAGCCAAGGCCGATCAGCACGATCATGAGAAACCCGAGGATCTGCGCGGGTTTCATTTGTTGGGGATCTTGATCTTCTGTCCCGGCTTGATCCGATCGGAAATGCCGTTGTAATCCTTCAACGTTTGCGCGCTGATGCCGGGATAACGTTTCGCGATCACATAGAGCGAATCGCCGGATCGGACCGTGTAGATCGTGTGATCGGGCTCCTTCTCCTTTCGCTCGATCTCTTCCATCGCGGGCGGCGAGGCGATCGTATCGGCGGCCTGTTCGATCGCCACTTCAAGCGCTTCCTTCAACTGCGCTTCGATCAGCAGGGCGCGGGCAAGTGAATCGGCATAACCCTGCGGAACATGCAGGAACGATCCAGCGGGGATCTTCGTGGTTGCGAACGTTGGATTGATGTAGCGCAGCTGTTTGAAAGGCGATCGAAGCAGCCGCGAAAGCTGCAGCAGATCCAGATCGCGATCGGTGATCACCGTATCGATCGGTTCGAAAGGTTCGATCGGCGCAGGACGCAAACCGAGTTCACGTGCATTCTCACCCAAGTGGATCATGGCCATGAAGATCGGCATCAGATCGCGATGATCCTTTGAGAAGTGTGGATACAACGCGCGGTAATCCGCAGCGCCACCTGTGATCGCGATCGCACGCGTGATGTTCGCAGGGCCGCACGCGAAGGCCATCGCGGCCAGTTCCCAATCCATGTATTTCGCGTGAAGGTCCTTCAGGTAACGAACGGCGATGCGCGTGCTGATCACGGGGTCATAACGTTCATCGATCACGCGATCCACGCGCGCGCCATAACGCATCGCCACGGGATAGGTGAGCATCCAAAGGCCGGCCTCGCCATACATCGATCCCGACCGGATGTTCATCGCGCTGAGCGCCATCGGCAGGTATTTTAACGGCTCGGGGAGTCCTGCATCTTCCAGTTCCTGTTCGATCATCGGGAAATAGGCATCGGCCATGCCGAGCAGGATCCGCAATTCCTCCCGGCGTTGTTCGCCCAGCATATCCGCGAACTGTGCCACCGAAGTATCTGCGAATACCGGAAAACCTTTCGCATCCTTTTGGAGTTTCGCATATAGTCCTTCGGTGACCACTGCGGGGAACACGCGTTGTTTCTGCGGTCTGCGTTTTTCCAGAGCTAACTTCTCCACCGGCCAGCTGGTCATCAAACTATCCAGCTGCCATAGGGGCTGCGCATCGATCGTGAACGATGCCAGTAAACCGATCGAAAGAATGAAAAGCCTGATCTTCACGGATCGTAAAACAAAGCGCCGATCGGAACGGAATGCCCGATCGACCACGGCTTTCTTCAACGAAGAGATGTTGAGCTGGAGCATTCTTCAGGCTTCACGAAGATCGGGCGAACTTTGCTGCATGGGACACGCATTCTCATTCACGCTGGCAGGCATCTTGTTGCTACCGATCGGAGTTTCAGCGCAACAACAGCAAGAGTTCAAGCCAAGGATCATGAAGGAGAACGTGGAAGAAAGCAATGGAAAGATGAAAGTGGAGATCTGGAGCGACGTGGTGTGTCCATTCTGTTACATCGGCAAACGTGAATTCGAGAACGCACTTGCGCAATTCGAGCATCGTGATCAGGTGGAGGTGATCTGGCGAAGCTTCGAGCTCGATCCGCGGGCACCGGCGAAAAGCGAGTTCGACATGTACGGCATGTTGATGAACAAGTACGGCGGAACGCGCGAGGATGCGAAGGCGCGCGTGAGCGGGGTGGTGCAGCGCGCGAAGTCCATCGGACTTGAATACAATATGGACAAGGCTGTGATCGGAAGTTCGTTCGACGCGCATAGGCTGATCCAACTGGCGAAGGAAAAAGGACTTGGATCGGAAGCGGAAGAACGATTGTTCAAGGCGTATTTCACCGAGGGCTCACATATCGCCGACCACCCCACGTTGATCCGTTTGGGAAAGGAGATCGGGTTGGAAGAGAAAGAAGTGAAGCAAATGCTTTCCTCGGATCGATATACTGATGCGGTGCGTGAAGATGAACGCCAGGCACATCTTGCCGGTGTGCGCGGCGTGCCGTTCTTCCTGATCGATGAAAAACTTTCGGTGAGCGGTGCGCAACAGAGCGCCACATTCCTTGGCGCGTTGCAACAGGCCTGGGCCGATCGCTACTAACGCTTCGTTCTCTTCGCGGACTTCTTTACGCCGGCTTTACGGCGGGTCTTTGCCGGGCGATCGGTCCCCGACCGTTGTGCGCGTTTGCTGGCGATCATCACACCACAGAGATGGAAGAGCATGCGGGCACCCACGTTCGCGTCCCATTCATCGTGCTTTCCAGGGGAGACCTCCACCAGATCGAAGCCGATCATTTCGCGGCCACTTTCAGCGATCCGCGAGAGAAGGAAAGCGATCTCCTCGAACTCGAACCCGCCGGGCACCGGAGTTCCGGTGTTCGGGCAAAGTTTCGGATCGAGCCCATCGATGTCGAAGGAAACATGGACCTTCCGCGGTAGCTGATCGATGATCCGATCCATCTGCTGGCGCCACGTTGCGCCGTTGAACTGTTCGCGTCGCAGATCGGAATTGTGGTGCATGATCACACGCCCGTTCTGTTGATCGAGCATGTTCTGTTCCTGTTCGCAGATATCGCGGATACCAACGCTCACCAAACGGCCGATCTGCCCGATCGGAAGAGCGTTGTACATGATGCTCGCGTGGCTGTACGTGAAGCCTTCGAAAGCGATCCGCAGATCGAGATGCGCATCGATGTGAAGGATCCCGAAATCCTCGTGACGCGCGGCCTGTGCACGGAAGAAACCAAGCGGTGTGCTGTGATCGCCGCCGACCAGTCCCACCATCTTCCCCTGATCGAGCCAGAACGCGGTGCGCTGCTCCACCCACTGGTTCATGATCTCGCACTCCTCGTTCACCAGTGCGAGCAATTTCGCGGCTTTTGCGATCCGTTTTTCATCATCGCTCAAGTGCAATTTCTGGATCTTTTTCTTGAGCAG
>JAEYYE010000346.1 GCA_023430945.1 Bacteroidota bacterium | reverse complement strand
CGGCAAGGTCGATGACTTCATCGTTCACAAAGGCTCCGAGCGCGTGGTCTACGTGGATGTGGAGGTGGACAAGGAGCTGATCGATATCGATCGTGATCCGTTCCAGAAGGAACCGTCGTCCACCGGTGTGAGCGAATACATCGATCGCTCGGGCGAGAACCACGTGATCATCCCGATCGGCATGGTCGACATCGACAATGATCACAAATTGGTCCGCACCGATGCCATCGATCACACCACCTTCCGAAACACGCGCCGTTTCCGCAAAGGCGCCAACATCGATCGCGATTACGAGGTCTCGGTCTACAATTCCTACGTTCCCGCCGATCGGCGCCTCCCCGAAGGCCGCACAGATGCTGACTTCTACGATCGTGAGGAGTTCCGCCGCAGGCGGAGGTAGAGGCTATTGATATTCAAGACATGCCTGAATATCGGCCTTCGTCAGTTGCGGAAAATCCTCGATGATCTCGTCATAGCTCATCCCGGCCGCCAGCCAGCTCAAAACATCGAAGACCGCTATCCGCGTGTCACGAACACACGGCTTTCCGAACCTTCGTTCCGGATCGATGGTTATGATCTCGCGGTAATCCATCTTTACAAAGCTAGATCACCAGCCGATACGTGTCGAGTACAGCTTGATCGGATCATTTGGGCGTGCCCCCGCTTTCCGATCGGTAATGGCGGGCAAAGCCCCGCCGGAAGTTTGTCGATGGCGGGGTCGCGCTATCCATTTCAAGTCCTCCCTGCGGTCCGGGCTTTCCATTCCTATCGCTCACGCAGATCTCCGGTAACTTTGCGCCATCCTGCAGCGCATGTCATTTTCCGGCACCATCGCACCGTTCACATACTGCCCCAGCCTCACACGCTACGAACGCTGGCGCACCCGCGAAGTGAAGATCGGCGGTATCGGTATCGGTGGAAACAATCCGATCCGCGTGCAGAGCATGACCACCACGGATACGATGGACACTGCGGCAACAGTGGCCCAAAGCATCCGCATGATCGAAGCGGGCTGTGAGTTGGTGAGGATCACAGCGCCGAGTAGGAAAGAAGCGGAGAATCTCGCCGTGATCAAAAAGGAATTGAAGACCGCTGGCTTCGATACTCCGCTGGTCGCCGACATCCATTTCACGCCCAACGCTGCCGAGATCGCTGCGCGCATCGTCGAAAAAGTGCGCGTGAATCCAGGCAATTACGCGGATAAGAAGAAGTTCGATGTACGCGAGTACACCGATGATCAGTATCAGGCCGAGCTCGATCGGATCCGCGATCGCTTTGTTCCACTGGTGCGGATCTGCAAGGAACACGGCACCGCCATGCGCATCGGCACCAACCACGGCAGCCTCAGCGATCGCATCCTGAACCGCTACGGCGATACGCCGCTCGGCATGGTGGAGAGCGCGTTCGAATTTTTGCGCATCTGCCGCGACGAGAATTACCACGAGATCGTGCTGAGCATGAAGGCCAGCAATCCGCAGGTGATGGTGCAGGCCTACCGGCTGCTCGTTCACCGCATGATGGAACAGGGCTGGGATTATCCGCTGCACCTCGGCGTTACCGAAGCCGGCGATGGCGAGGATGGCCGGGTGAAAAGCGCGGTCGGGATCGGAGCGTTGCTGGAGGATGGTCTTGGCGACACCGTGCGCGTGAGCCTCACGGAAGAGCCGGAGGCCGAGATCCCGGTGGCGAAGGCATTGGTAGCCCGTTACAGCGATCGATCGAAGCACGAGCCCATTCCCGATCTATCCCCTCTCCTTGGGAGAGGGGCCAGGGGTGAGGGTCAGAACTGGAGTCCTTTCACGCACCAACGCCGCCAGACCCGCGAAGTGCTCAACGTTGGGGCGCGGCATGTGCCGGTGGTGATGGCCGATCTCAGTTCACGCGAAAAGATCACACCGGCCACTTTGTTCCCTTGGGGCTATCGCTACAGCATACCGCTCGACAAATGGAACTTGAAGGATCAAGCCTGTGACTACATTTTCATCGGTAAGAATTCGATCGATTTTGAGATCCCGGGAACGCTCGGCGTGGTGCAGGAACATGCAACCTGGCTTCGCGACCGATCAAAGGCACGGCATTATCCCTTCCTTCAACCGAAGGAATACATCAGTGGATCGGAATTGCATCCGCAGTTGAATTTCATCTATGCCACACTTCCCGATCTGATCGGGATCGATGGTGAGACGTTGATCGAAAGTCTGAAGGCCGATCGCACCGCAGTGCTGTTGATCGACACTTACAATGCACATGGGATGGCCGAGCAACGACGGCTCTTCTTCGAATTGATGTCGGCTGGTTGCGACGTTCCGGTGATCATTGGCCACGCATACGGCGGCATCACCAACGAAGAGCTCGTTCTGCACAGCAGCACCGACATCGGTCCGTTGTTGCTGGATGGCATGGGTGACGGTGTATTTATCGCGGATGAGCAAGGTGGCCGTGATGAACTGGTTTGCCGCACGGCATTTGGCATTCTTCAAGCCACGCGCACACGTATCAGCAAGACCGAATACATCAGTTGCCCGAGTTGTGGGCGCACGCTCTTCGATCTGCAGGAAACCACTGCTAAGATCCGCGCCCGCACCAGCCACCTGAAAGGAGTTAAGATCGGGATCATGGGCTGCATCTTGAACGGCCCCGGCGAAATGGCCGATGCCGATTACGGCTACGTGGGCACCGGGCCGGGCGTGATCACCTTGTACAAGGAAAAGGAGGTGGTGAAGCGGAACGTTCCTTCAGCCCAGGCCGTGGATGAATTGATCGCACTGATCAAGCTGCACGGTGATTGGGTGGAAGTACCGGAAGTGGTGGAATGAAGACCTGCTAGCTGTTCTCAAAGATCAATGTAAAGGTGCCGTTGTTGATCGTCATTGGCGCCTGAACACCTGATCCGATCAGTTCATTTTCCGGCGATCGCTACAGCATGCCTTTCCGCTGATGCCTTGTCCTCGTTCTCGTAGATGAAACTGATCGCTACAAGAAGGAATGCGATCACTGCCGCCTGGATCAATGTGCTGAACTTGGGTTCGAGCGTTCTCATGAAGTTCATGGCCGAAGAGTTTCGGGCCTTTACGCGGATCGGTGCGAGGAGATACGGATCAACGACATATAGTTGTGTGGCCAGCATGAATTTGGCAAACCGATCGATGAACACGGGATGTGCGAAAGGGATGGCAATGGAAAGCCCGGACCGCAGGGAGGACTTGGAATGAACAGCCCGGTGACGCGCGCTTTTGGCGCGGCATTCGCCCAAAAAGACCCGATCAATAATCGCGGAACTCGAGCATCAGCTCTCCGTTGGTGATGGTGCGGGAAGTGCCGCTCGCATTGTAGACCGTGCAATTGAACTGCGCGATCACCCTGGCCCAGATCCCTTGATCGTCCTGATCGGTGGCGGCCTGCGTGAATTCGAACGCCGATCCGTCCTGCAATGCGCTGCCCTGCTGCGTGGACCACAACATGCCATCGGGATCGGTGTACTCGATCGCGACGCGAGAAAGGTTGATGGTCGTTGTGCTCCCGAACATGCGCGCACCGGGCTGGAAGAACTGCTGGAACAGTGCCGGATCGAAGAAATCTTCGCTGTACGTGAGCGTGCCCACCTTGAGCTCGAAAACGTTTGTATTCATCGATCCATCGAAGATGCCTGCCGCATAGAATTTGTACGACTGCGGCGGATCGAGAACGCCATCGGCGAAGTAGAACGGGATCCGGGATCCACCGTGCACGAGCGTTACGACATCGCCATCAATCTGCATTTGCACACCTTGTGTGCCGCCAAGTGAGGGCGTGAACTGATCGGCGGGTGTGGGTGTGGGCGTTGTGATCGGTGGATCGCTTTCATCCTTCTTGCAGGCCGAGAGGAGGAATGCGCAACCAACGATCCATAAAAGCTGGCGAACGTTCATCATGCGATCGGTGAAATTACGGCGATCGGATACGAGCGGTCACCCGAGAGAACGGAACCGATCGGACGGGTCGTAGATTGCTGCAGTGAAGAAGATCCTTGTCGCCGGCTCAACAGGCTTGATCGGGAATACCGTGATCGATCTGCTAATGCAGCGGAAGGATGTATTGCCGATCGCATTGGCGCGCCGCCACCTGGATAAGGCACCCGGTTTGGAACAATGGATCGCAAAAGATGATGACCTGTTATCTGCTCTTAAAAATGAACGGGTGGATGCGGTGATCTGCTGCCTGGGCACAACGATCAAAAAGGCAGGCAGCAAGCAGGCTTTCCGGGCCGTGGATCATGATCTGGTGATCGGGATCGCAAAGTGGGCGAAGGCGAATAACGTACACACTTTCTGCGTGGTAAGTGCGATCGGCGCAGATCCCGGATCGAAGATCTTCTACAACAAGGTGAAGGGTGAGATGGAACGTGATCTGGCCTCGATCGGCCTGCCGGTGGTCCACATTTTCCATCCATCCATTCTTACCGGACCTCGGCAGGAGACCCGGATCGGTGAACGGATCGGCATCGTGGTGATAAGCCTGGTCTCGCCACTTATGATCGGCCCTTTGGAGCGTTACAGACCGATGCCGCATGATATGCTCGCGCAAGCCCTGATCAATGCCTGCGATCTGCCGCAAAGCGGGACCTATACATACAGCGAGATCAAGCGGATCGCTTCCGGTCAGAAGGTCGCGAGCCGTCCGTGAGCGGCTTCCAATTCCGCCTGATCGAGCTTTTCGATCATCGCATCGCGGATCTTCTCGAATTTCGGTCGTAGTGCTTCAGCCACAGGTCCTGAGCTTGGGAACACTTCCTTGCGATGATCCACCTGCACGCCATTCTTCCAGAACCTGAAGCAAACGTGCGGACCGGTTGCCAGGCCGGTGCTTCCCACTTCACCGATCACATCGCCCTGGCTCACGCGCTGCCCTTTCTTCACCAGGATCTTGCGCATGTGCAGGTACTGTGTGCTGTACGTTCCATTGTGCTTGATCTTCACGAATTTGCCGTTGCCGCGCCCATGCGCCGCCTCCACCACCACGCCATCGCCTACGGCCAGGATCGGCGTACCGTAGGGCGCTGCGTAATCCGTGCCGAGGTGCGCCTTCATCACCTTTTGCACAGGATGGAGCCTGCGTTTACTGAACCCTGAAGAAACACGGCTGAATTTCAACGGAGCTTGCAGGAACGCTTTGCGAAGACTGTTACCCGCATCATCGAAATACTGTGTGCCATCCTCCTGCTCGAAAGCAAAAGCCTGCGTCACTTTTCCACCGCTCGTATAACGCGCCGCGAGGATCTGCGGCACCCCGAATCGTTGCCCATCCACCGTGTTCTCCCGGTAGGTCACAGAGAACACATCATCCTTTTGGATCCGGTAGAAATCGACGGTCCATGCGAAAACTTCCGATAACAGAACGGCGAGGATCGGATCGGCCCCGGCGCTGGCCAGATCGTTATAAAGCGCACCTGTCACCCGGCAGGCGAGCGTATGTTCCGTTGTATGCACAGGCCGTTTGCCTACGGTCACATCAAGGCTGTCCTCCTTCAAGGAGAAAACGACATATTCCACCGGATCCGATTCATAGATGAAATAGCGTGGCGCAGATCCTTCGCCTTCGGGAAAGATGAAGGCGAACGGATTTCCGCTGCGCATGCGGCGCACATCGAAATGCGGCCCGGCGAGTTCAACCAGCTGCTGCACGATCCCCATGGCGATGCCGTGCGCGGTGAGCATGTTGCCGAAGGTCTGCCCGTTCTTCACCCGCCCCTGCTCAAGCACGAACCCGGCCATGGGAATGCCGTATTCGTGCGGGGCAAGAGGCACACTGTCCGCTTCAAGTTCGATCGGCTCTTCTGCGACATACTCCTCGTGCGGCCGCACATCCACGGAGAGAAAGAAAAGCGCTGTTCCCGCCACTCCGATCGTACCGATCGCCCACTTCTTCCATTTCTTCATTTCTCTTGTTCCAACGCTGATCCGTCCTTAACGGAACGCAAGAAAATCAGAAGAGCAGGCCGATCTCCGGAGATGCTCCATAAAGTTTCCACGGCCCGCGTGGATAACCGCTGATCACTCTTTCGCGATCGGGTGCGCCAGGCCTTGGTATTCGCTCAATTCCATCTTGATCGAACCCACGAGCACCTTGGCCTGTGCAAGTACGGGGATCTTGTTCCCATCGTCTGTTATCCACACGTTCAGGTCATCGTTGCCTTTGAAGATGCGGCCTTCCTGTACCACCGGCTGGAATTTCAGACAACGGTACTTTCCATTGCGCAACTTGATCGTTTCCCTGCCCATATAGCGCATGCGCAGCGGCCAGAGCTCATCATCGAGAAAGCATTCCACCGTGAAGATGTCGCCCGGTTTTGCGTTCGTGAAATCCATGGTGCGGGCGTAATAGAACGCGCTCAGGATATCCTGTACGCCACCCGGAACTTTGTGTGTCTGCTCCTTCTGCGTGGTCACCTCGCGGCGATGCTGCAAATAGTGGTAATCCTGGGTGAACTTGTAACCGCCTTCGTTCACCCGACGCTTGAAGATCCAGGGGAAAACCCCTTTGGCATCGATGTACGTTTCGTAATGATCATCCACATTGTAGAACGCGCTGAAAGCGCCGAGACTACGGCCTTTGCCCACCGCGTGCCACACCTTTCTGCCGCGGATCTCGCGATCGCTTTCCTTCAGTTCCACGAATGCTTCACCAGCATTGATCCAGCCGTAATGCACAACATATCGCAGTTTCTCACCCGGCTTGAAAGCATCGTGCTGGAGGTTGCGCAGGGGATATTCCTCCAGTTCGTAGTGCGAGACCGGCACTGTTCCATTTGTGGAAGGCGATTGCGCGAAACTGAACGGAAGGATCGCAAAAGTGAAGATCAAAGCGAGGCCAGGCTTCATGCCTCGCATCAGACAAACCAAGTGCCAACTGTATCCTACGCCGATCTGGCGGGACTGGATCGGGGTTGGATAGCGTTCGCGGACCGGCATCATTTCCATCGCCTTTTGTACTAACGGCAGCCATCCGGGTTACGTATGCGGTGATCAGACCACGATGTTCACGATCCGCTTGGGTACCACGATCACTTTTTTCGGCGACTTTCCTTCCAGGCGCTGTTGAACTTCGGGGTTCGCGAGAACTGCCGCTTCAACCTGTTCCTTCGAAAGTTCGATCGGGAATTCCAGTTGAAGGCGGGTTTTTCCATTGAAGCTGATCGGGTAGCTGAAGTTGTCCTCGATCAGGAATGCTTCGTTGTGGATCGGCCACGGTGCCGTGGTGATGCTTTCCGGGTGACCGAGCAACTGCCAGATCTCTTCGGTGATGTGTGGCGCGAACGGTGAAAGCACGATCGCAAGCGGCTCAAGGATCGAACGTTTGCGGCACTTCAGATCGCCAAGGCCGTTCACCGCGATCATGAATTGCGCCACGCTGGTATTGAAGCTCATGCGATCGATGTCCTCGCTCACCTTTTTCAAGGTGGCATGAAGGATCTTCAACTCATCGCGCGAAGGTTCCTCGTCGATCACAGCCCATTCGCCGTTCTGAT
>JAEYYE010000328.1 GCA_023430945.1 Bacteroidota bacterium | reverse complement strand
ATACCACGAAGCGATCAATGCGCTGCGCAATTACATGAAGGAGTATCCGAGGTCGGCGCGCCGCGATGAAGCATACCAGTTCCTGTTGAGCGTTTACCTGAAGACGAAGAACTATGAAGCCGCGCTCGCTGCGCTCGACGAGATCCAGAACAAGGACATCCGTCTGCAGGAGGCATACCAGAAGCTGGCTTTCGATCGGGGCGTTGAGCTGTACGAAGGGCGCAAATACGATCAGGCCGCGAAGTATTTCCAGCTTGCCCTGAAGTATCCGGTAAGCCAGGAAGTGAACGCAAAGGCGCGCTTCTGGAAAGGCGAATCCTTCTATGGCGCCGGCGATCTGCAGGCAGCGCTCACGGAGTATGAGGCCTTGCGCACTTCAGCTGGCGCCTATGCTACCGATCTGTATGAACAGGCGGGATATAGTACGGGTTATGCCTATTTCAAGATGAAGCAATATGGCGATGCAGCGTCCGCTTTCCGCCGTTTCATTTCCAGCGCAAAAGGTGGAAAGGAACAGCGCGCCGATGCCATGCTCCGCGTGGGCGATGCGTTCTTCGTGAGCAAGGACAATGTCCAAGCTATCAAGTGGTACGATGATGCGATCCGGGCCGGCGCGGCCGACAAGGATTACGCCATGTACCAGAAAGGCCTTTGTTACGGGCTGCAAGGCCAGTTCCAGGAGAAGGTTTCCACATTGAAGGCGCTTCTTGCGGAAAGACCGAATTCACGTTATGCGGCCGATGCGAAGTTCCAGCTGGCGGAAACGTACATCAACCTGGAGAACGATAGTGAAGCGATGAGCTATTACGGCCAGGTGCTGAAGGATCATCCCAACAGTCCGCATGTGCGCCAGAGCATGTTACAGACCGCGTTGATCCACAAGCGCCAGGGTAACGCGGAGAAGGCGTTGGAGGAATTCAAGGCGATCGTGAAGATGTTCCCGACGATGGATGGATCGCGTGATGCGCTGGCGGGGGTCGAAGCGATCTATGTGGAGCAGGGCCGTGTTGGCGAATACGAGAAATATGTGCGATCGCTAAGCTTCGTGGATCCTGCGATGCTCGATCTGGATGAGAAGTACTACCGCAGCGCGGAGCAACTTTACTTCGATGACAAGTGTCCGCAGGCGATCGGCGCGTTCGGTGATTACCTCACGAAATTCCCGAGCGGTGCGTATGCGTTGAACGCGCTCTTCTACCGCGGCGATTGTAATTACCGCCAGCAGAACTACGCGCAGGCGTTACCGGATCTGGAAGCTGTGATCGATCGGAACGGTGCGCAGTTCATGGAAAGCGCATTGTACGGTGCGAGCGATATCCTATTCAAGGATAAACGCTGGGAAGGAGCCTTGGACCATTTCATCGATCTGGAAAAAGTGGCCTCTTCACCCAAGAACATTTTGGCGGCGCAGGTAGGCCAGATGCGATCGTACAATGAACTGGGCCGATCGGCCGAAGCGGCCACCGCTGCCGAGAAAGTGATCGCGAACAGGGATGCCACCGCCGATCTGAAAGCTGAAGCAGGATTGATCGCAGCGAAAGGGATGTTGGCGAACAACGACAATGCGGCCGCTTACGATCGGTTCAAGACAGTGGCAACGGCCAGCACCAATGCCTACGGCGCCGAAGCGAAATACCACATGGCGTACATCCGCCACCTTCAGGCCAAATACAAGGATGCGGAGAAGGAGGTGTTCGAACTGGTGCAGCGTTATCCCGCATACGATCACTGGAAAGCACGTGCCTTCATCCTTCTTGCCGATGTATATGTGCAGTTGGATGATCGCTTCCAGGCGAAGGCAACATTGCAAAGTGTGATCAATAACAGCAAGGAGCCGGAGATCGTGGCGCAGGCGAAACAGCGGTTGGAGGAGATCGAGCGTGGCGAGCTGGAGCAGACCACACCATCACCGCAGGAGGAAATGGAGATCGAAGTACCAGGGAACGATCGATGAACATGAGGAACAGGATCAACTTATTCAGGTCTTCGATCGCGCTGTGCATCATGTCGATCGCCACGGCCACTACCGCCCAGGTGACCGCCCCGGGTGGAGAGTATTACATCCATGGGTTCTATACGCCCACGATCGCGAACGCACAGAAGATCGATCTGCGTCCGGAACCGATCGATACGATCCTGCCCGACATTCCGGTGAGCTACCAGATGATCCCGGCGAAGGGGGAAGTCGCTGCTCGCGTGGACAGCATCGAACCGGCGAAATTGAGCGTGCTTGCCACGCAATCGCGTTTGTACAAAGGCTATGTAAAAGGCGGTTTCGGACTATACACCACGCCGTTGGGTGAACTCTACTTCAACAGCACCCGATCGAAGAACAATGCCTATGGCATCCACCTGAAGCACTTCAGCAGCAACGGTGGGATCGATGATGTGGGACCGAGCGACTACAGCTTCAACAATGTGGATGCCTTCTACAAGCATTTCCTGCCGAAGCATGAACTGATCGGGCGCGTGATCTACGATCGGAGAAGGATCAGCTACTACGGTTACGATGAATTGACCGACAGCATCCTGAACATCCAGAACATCACCCAGCATACGGAAGATGATCTGAAACAGGTGTACAGCGACATCGGTTTCGCGGGAAGGGTAAAGAGCCTTTACAGCGACAGTTCGAAGATCTCGCACGATGTTTCACTTGAAACACATTCATACAAGAATCTCACGGGCAGCAGCGAATTCAACATCAGGATCGGTGCCGATGTAGGCATGACACAGGGTTCCGAGACCTATGGGGTAGGCTTGGTGATCGACAATAACGCCTACAAACGCGATATCGGTGTGAACATCGCTCAACTGAGGCAGAGCGGAACATTGCTGGGACTTACGCCTTCCATCACCACGAAGGGCGATAAATACCTGGTGCGAGTGGGAGCCGGTCTCTACCTCGATGCCATGGGCCGCAGCACGTTCCATTTCTATCCGAACGCATATGCGCACTACCGCCTGTTCGATGACATCCTTGTGCCCTACATCGGCGTGGAAGGGGAGAAGATCCGCAACAGTTTCCGCAGCCTTACACGCGAGAATCCGTTCCTGAACGGAGCACCGCTGTTGATCAACACGAACGAGAAATACGATGTGTACGGCGGGTTGCGCGGAAGTCTTTCCAGCGAGATCGGTTTCGATGTGCGCGTCAGCCAGCGCCGGCTGGATGCGATGCCGCTGTTCATCAATCGCCCGAACGGTCCGTACGGTGATCAGATGGATGTGGTCTACGACCTGGTGGACATCTTCCGCGTGAGCGGTGAGTTGCAGTATAAGAAAGGTGAGACGTGGGATGTGAATGCTCGCATCGCCGTTTCGAGCTACACCACGGAATTCCAGGACAAGGCGTGGAACCTTCCGCCCTATGAATTGGCGATCGGTGCGCGCTACGATATCCGGAACAAGTTGATCCTGAAGGCCGAGGTCTTGTTCCTCGGTGAACGCCCGGCCAAGATCGAAGAACCCGAGCTGATCAATAACATCGTGGTGCAGACCGGCCGCGAGGTTTCGCTCGATGGTTTCCTGGATGCGTACATCGGGGCGGAATACCGCTACACAAAGCGTTTGAGCGTGTTCCTGGATCTTAGCAACCTGAGCGCCAGCAAGTACGAGCGTTGGTATCGGTATCCGGTGCAACGCGGGCTGGTGATCGGCGGCTTCACGTATTCGTTCTGATCGGATCCTTGATCGGGAGAAACGGTCATGGGGTATTCGTTCGTGGTAGGTCGCTGCGATTGCTCAGGCGCTTCGGTGGAATTGTACGACTGGAGTGAGAGGAATGGATCGAATTGTTGAGACCCCATGAACATACCCCAGAACCTATGTATGGCCATTCATGTATTTTTTGGCAGCTTAAGTCTGGGTTGAAGTGATTTACCATCGTAGAGCTATGACATTTCGGCTGCTATTGCCATCGATATATGTATGGCCATTCATATATCAGGGTGAACGTCTCACCCCGCTTGCGTCTCATGTTTGAATTCCGCTCGCGCAATTTCAACTGTTACCTCCAACCTCCACCACGATCACTCTTTTTCACACCTTGAACCAGCCGAAAATCAGTATCTTACGGCCTGAAAAGTGAGGCCACGGCCCGGTCGGCGCCATGCCCTCAAGCTACGTATCATCTATCCTTTGCGAGATATCAACAAAAGCCCCGTCGTTGTTGGCTTTTTATGGCCTGCGGCAAGGGGGATAGTGGTACATTCGCGTGCCCTTGAAAGTGCAGGGGCTGAATTCCTGCAGAACCCATGTCCGAGATAGTGTTGGAAATGAACGAAAAGAAGGCGGCGGCCGCCGCGTATTCGGCCGATAGCATCCAGGTACTCGAAGGTCTGGAAGCGGTGCGCAAGCGCCCTGCGATGTACATCGGCGATATCGGCGTAAAAGGACTTCATCACCTTGTTTATGAGGTGGTCGATAACTCGATCGATGAGGCGCTCGCAGGCCATTGCGATACGGTCGAAGTGACGATCCTGCCCGGCAACAGCATCCGCGTGAAGGACAATGGCCGAGGTATTCCGGTGGATATGCATGCCAAGGAAGGCCGCAGTGCGCTTGAAGTGGTCATGACCGTGCTCCATGCTGGCGGAAAATTCGATAAGGACAGCTATAAGGTCTCCGGCGGATTGCACGGCGTAGGTGTGAGCTGCGTGAACGCGCTGAGCACCCAGTTGATCGCGGAAGTACATCGCGACGGAAAACATTGGATGCAGGAATTCAATGCCGGCAAACCGAAGTATTCGGTAAAGGAGATCAGCGCAACGGACTATCGCGGAACGATCGTGACCTTCACTCCCGATCCAAGCATCTTCCAGACCACCGAGTACAATTACGATACGCTGGCTGCCCGTTTGCGTGAACTTTCATTCCTGAACAAAGGCATCAAGCTTACGCTTACCGATCAGCGCCACGCGAAGGAGGACGGCAGCTTCGTCACCGATGTGTTCTACAGCGATCTGGGGCTGGTGGAATTCGTGAAATACCTTGATGGCACACGTCTCCCGATCATTGATGATGTGATCTACATGGAAGGCGAGAAGTCGGGCATCCCGGTCGAGATCGCCATGGTGTACAACGACTCGTTCAACGAGAACGTGCACTCCTATGTGAACAACATCAACACGCATGAAGGCGGAACGCACCTTGCCGGTTTCCGTCGCGGTCTTACGCGTACGCTGAAGAAATACGCCGATAACAGCGGAGCTACGCAGAAACTGAAGTTCGAGATCAGTGGTGATGACTTCCGCGAAGGGCTCACCTGTGTGATCAGCGTAAAAGTTCAGGAACCTCAGTTCGAAGGCCAGACCAAGACCAAGCTCGGTAACAATGAGGTGATGGGCGCGGTGGATCAGGCGGTGAGCGAAATGCTCGAGAACTACCTCGAAGAGCATCCGCGGGATGCGAAACAGATCGTGGATAAGGTGATCCTTGCCGCGACCGCCCGTCACGCCGCGCGCAAAGCGCGTGAAATGGTGCAGCGCAAGAGCGCGTTCGGTGGCGGCGGATTGCCTGGCAAACTCGCTGATTGCAGCAGCAAGGATGCGAGCCAGAGCGAGCTTTTCCTTGTCGAAGGCGATTCAGCAGGCGGTACCGCGAAGCAGGGACGCAATCGGGAGTTCCAGGCGATCCTTCCCCTGCGCGGGAAGATCCTGAACGTGGAGAAGGCGATGCAGCACAAGATCCTCGACAACGAGGAGATCCGCAACATCTACACGGCGCTGGGTGTGCATATCGGCACCGAGGATGATAGCAAGGCGCTGAACATGGAGAAGCTTCGCTACCACAAGATCGTGATCATGTGCGATGCCGACGTTGACGGCAGCCACATCCAGACGCTGATCATGACCTTCTTCTTCCGCCACATGCAACCGCTGATCGAGCAGGGTTACCTGTACATCGCTACGCCACCGCTCTACTTGGTGAAGCGCGGAAAAGAGCAGGTGTACTGCTGGAGCGATCAGGAGCGCGATGCTGTGATGGAACGAATGCGCGCACATAACAAGGACGCGAGCATCAATGTACAGCGCTACAAAGGTCTCGGTGAAATGAACGCCGAACAGTTGTGGGAGACCACGATGGATCCCGAACGCCGCACGCTGCGCCAGGTAACGATCGAGAACGGTGCCGAAGCCGATCGCGTATTCAGCATGCTGATGGGCGATGAAGTGCCGCCGCGCCGCGAATTCATTGAGAAGAACGCGGTGTATGCGAAGTTGGATGTGTAGATAGATCAGCCGATTTATCAGAACCCAAGCCCTTGGAGCCGATCCAAGGGCTTTGTTTTGTTCTTCAATCCTGCGCTATGAAATATCCGATCTTCCTTACGATAATACTGTTGTCACTTTTTTGCAATGGTCAAACGATCATCACGTTCGCTGATGCGCCGCAGATCGATGATCAGTTCACGCTGCGCATGGGCACCTACATCGATCTGCCACAGACAGGTCCCTCACAGATCTGGGATTATTCCGGGATCACCAGCGGCGCGAGTTTGAGCCAACAATTTGAAGATGTGGCGGGTCATGCATTCGCCGGGGATTATCCGGATGCTTCGCTTATGCTGACCGGAAATAGTATTTCAGAATTCTTCCATGTGGACAGTTCCGGGATCTTTGGATATGGATCTGTTGGTGATCTCGGTTGGGGACAATATCGGTTGGAAGTGCCATTCCGGCGGATCGCTTTTCCCTTGTACCATGGGGCGAGTTGGCAGGACAATTGGAGCGGGTTCCAGGGTGGGATGGTGATCAGT
>JAEYYE010000283.1 GCA_023430945.1 Bacteroidota bacterium | reverse complement strand
ATATTCAAGTATGCTCGTCTTGTGCGAGAATCCTTGTTGCAATGGGATCCATTTGGTGCTTGTGGTTGGAATTCCTCCTTTGCGCAGATCATGGAAGTACTGCTCGTACCCGTCGGTACCGGTGCTTACGTACAGCGTGGCGAACTCCTCACCTTCGGTGACACCCACGCCCATGTACAGGTTCGGGTTCTCCTTGTTCTCGTAGACCAATTGGTCCTTCTCCTGCGGATCGCCCAATTTGTGGTAATATACTTTCTGCCACTGGCTGGCGGCGCTCAGTTCGGTCCCTTTCGCAGGAGTGGGGAAGCGGCTGTAGAAGAAACCATCCTTGTACCAGCTGGCTCCGCTGAACTTGATCCATTCCAACCGGTCAGCGAGCTTCTTCATCTCCTTCAGGTCCCACACCTCGAATTGCTGCCAATCGCTGCCGGCGCGCTGCGTGCTCACCACCATGTAGCGGTGATCGGTGCTTGAACCGGCCAGGCCGATGCTGGTGGTCCCTTTCGGATCGATGGTGTTCGGATCGATGAACACCTTGTCCTCACCATCCATTCCCTTGCGAACGTAGATCACGCTCTGGTTCTGCAGCCCGCTGTTGCGGTATTGGAAGAACAGGTCGCCTACTTTGATCGGCGCGCTCACCTTCTGGAAATCGTACAGTTGTTCGTACCGCTTTGCGATCTCCTTGCGGAAGGGGATCTTCGCCAGGTATGCATCGGTCACCTCGTTCTGGCGCCGCACCCATTCAGCAGTTTCTGCCGATGTATCGTTCTCGAGCCAGTGGTACGGATCGGCCACATAGGTGCCGTGCAGGTCATCGCCTACACCTTCGAGTTTCTTCGTTTCGGGATATGCCATTCGATCCGTGGGCTGCGCAACGCTCACGATCGGGGCGGCGCAGATCAGGATCGCAAAGGAAAAGCGGGTGGTCGTCATCTTGTGGAACATCCTGGCTGGATGTTCCACAAAGCTAGAGCGAACCGCGATCGCAAGTCTGCTTACGCTTTCTCACTTGTGTGATGGATGGTTGATCACGCCGCGCGTTCCAGCCTCAATGAGGAAAGCTCGTACGTGGTACCCGGGCCTTCCGCGAGCGTGATCTGCGTATCGAGCTGTTCGCTCAGGGTGTGGATCAATTCCATGCCCAGGCTTTTGGGTTCCTTCCAGGCCGATCGGTCGCGCAACCCCACGCCATCATCACCGATCCGCAGGTGCAGCGAATTCGGGCCGCTGCCATCGAGGTGAACGAAGATGGTGCCCTGCCGTCTGTCCTTGAAGGCGTATTTCAGTGAGTTCGAGATGATCTCGTTGATCAAAAGGCCCAGGGGGATCAACGTATCCACCCCAAGTGTGGCGACGTTGATACGTATGTCGAGCTTGAGTTCCGTATCGATCGTGTAGGCCTGGCACAGATCGCGTGTGAGGTGTGAGAGGTACGTGTTCACATCGATGTTCGCCAGATCCTTGCTCAGGTAGGTCTGCTCATGCACAAGCGCCATGGCGCTCACCCGGTTCACACATTCGTTGAACAGCTCGTTCATCCTCGGGTCGCGCACCTGTTCCATCTGGAAACGGATCAGGCTCTTCACGATCTGCAGGTTGTTCTTCACCCGGTGGTGGATCTCCTTCAGCATCACTTCCTTCTCTTCCTTGCTCAACATGGTCGCGCGCAGTTCCGCGTTGGATCGTTCCAGTTCCTTTTTCGCAGCGATCAATTCCCGGCCATGCGACTGGCTTTCGCGCAGCAAACGGTTGCTCACACCCACGAGCCAGGCGAAGACAACGGCCAGCATGCATGCGGTGATCACCAGGACCTGCGCTTCGTACCAGATCGCGCTCAACGCCCTGCTGTCCACGGCAAGTCCTTCGCGGTGGATCGACTGCGCGGCACGATCGATGGATCGGCGTGCCTGCTGCAACATGATCTGCAATACCGAACTGTGATCCTGCCGGATCGAACCGGCCAGATCCGCGTTCATCGCCAGGCGATGCACCGAATCGGCGCGATCGAGGGCATTCCGCAGATCGAGCTGGAATCGATCCATTCCTGGCGCTGCAGCATGAGTGAGGCAGGTGGTGGCGATCATCGATCGCAATTCCTTCGATCTGCCCGGCCATTCGAACCGATCGGTGCCCAGGTCGCTCGCATGGATCGCGCCAAGTGCCTGCAATTCCTCCGCGATCAGGTCCAGTTCATCCAGAAGCCCGATCTGTTCTTCGATCGAGACCTGGAGCTGGTGCGATCGGGATACGAGCGTGATGCCGTAGAAGATGAAGACCGATGCGAGAAAGGCGGCGGCCAGCGGCCATCTGCGCCACGAAAGCTTCTGGTTATGGGACATGCTGCCCGTTGGAACGTGGAATGCGGCGCAGGGTTACGCCGTTCAGGGTGCTGCGCCCGCCCGCAGCCGGGCATCGAAGGCCTGCATCAGCGAATTGATCCGCGCGGTGGCCACTTCCTTCACTTCGGCATAGAGTTTCATGGACGAGCTCCGCCCCATGCCGCGCACCCGGTGCGGTGGCACCGCCGATCGCACTAACGGTCCGGCGTGGATACCGCCGCTGGGGCTGCTGCGATTACCGGTATGTTCGAGCTCACTGATCATCACACGGCACTCACCGGTGGTTATATTTATGATCACCCTGTATTGAATGGTGCCCATGGTCTCCTCCCGGTTCGATAACATGCCCGATCGGAAATTCACCCTGGCCGTGCCTTCGATCACCCCGGCGGCCCGATCGTTGCGCAGCAATTTCCCTCCCGGTTCCTTGCCGAAGGTCCATGTCCAGGCCTCCATGGCCCGATCGAAGAGCATCACGGCATTGAGCGGAACGGTGGTGGAACGGGTGAAGCTGAGGCCGGCGGTACTATCGTTGGCGAGCGATTGTCCGCAAACCGCACCGATCAAGCACGAGAAAAGAAGAGCGAGCAGCGGCCGGCACACGGCTCGAAAGTTATAAGGCATTGAGCGATCGGGCGGTTTACATTTGTAACATCAACTATACAATTAGCGATCCATGAATGAATCTATTGCAGGTTCCCATTCCTTGAAGGTCGGCGTTTTCTACGACGGGAGCTACTTCACCCACGTCAGCAACTATTACAATTATGTGCATCCGCACCGGCGAAGGCTGCATATCGGAGGCCTGCACGACTTCATAAAGCACATGGTGGCCGAGAAGGAGCATACGCAACCCAATCTCTGCCATATCATCGATGCACATTTCTTCCGCGGCCGGTTCACCGCGCGTGAAGCGAACGAGAAGCCCAACCAGCTCTACTACGATCGCGTGTTCGATGATGTGCTGATGTACAACAATGTGCAAACGCACTACCTGCCCGTGAAGGACCTCATGGGGCGCAAGCGTGAGAAGGGGATCGATGTGCTGATGGCGCTGGAGACCTATGAACTGTGCATGCTGAAGCGGTATGATGTGGTAGCGCTGGTCGCCTCCGATGGTGATCACGTACCATTGGTGCGCAAGCTGCATGCGTTGGGTTGCAAAACGATGCTGCTCGGCTGGGATTTCGAGTTCAACGACCAGGACAGTGGCGAAGTGCAGACCACCAAGACCAGCACAGATCTGTGGAACGAGGTGAGCTACCCGCTTCAGATGCATGAGCTGATCGACGATGGGTTGCGCGAGAACGATCCGGTGGTGCGCGAAATGTTCGTGGTGCGCGAAACCCCGATCATGCGCGACATGGAGGAGAGCGATGGATCAGGCAATGGCGCCAGCTACGATCCAGAGGACCGGCGCCGGAGCGAAGTGATGAGCCTGCATAACGGGTATGGTTTCATCCGTTTCCCGGACAATAACCTGTTCTTCATCCACGACGATCTGGTGGATTACGATTTCAGCCAGTTGCGCGTGGGCGATCCGGTGGAATTCTCGGTGGCGGTGAACAACCGTGGCCAGCGTGTGGCCAAGCAGGTACGCCGGTTGGTGGAAAGCTAGATCAGGCCAGTGGGAGCCGAAGGGTGAAGGCACAACCCTTGCCTTTACCATCACTGTTCGCCGTGAGCGATCCGCCCATGGCCATCACCCAGCCGTTCGCCCGGGAAAGGTTGTTGCGGCCCTGTGCTTCGCCTGCCGTGCTGCGGCTGCCGAGCCACGCATACCGCTTGAAGATGTCATCAAGGTCTTCCTGCGTGAGGCCCACACCCTGATCGATCACGCAGAGCTCGGCCTGGTCGCCGATCACACGGGTCCGAAGTTCGATCCGTGAACCGCGGGGAGAGAATTTCGATGCGTTGGAAAGCAGCGCGGCGATCGCATCGCATAGATAACGATCATCACCCGCCACCTCGATCCGATCATCGAGCTGAAGATCCACCGGCTGTTCCTTTCCTTCGAAACGATGGCGAAGACCATCGGCGGCCTGGCGCACGAGATCCGTCAGGTCCACGCGCTTCGTTGCGATGTCCTGAACGCTCCGATCCACCCCGAGGTCATCGAGCAGATCCTCCATTTCGCGCAGTGCCTTGAAGAATTGTTTCTCCCCGTATTCCAGCAATTCCTGCTTCTCCGCATCTCCCGATGCGGTATGCTTCAGTGCTTCGTACAGGCCTGAAAGCCGGTTGCGCATGTCATGGGCGAACTTGTGCAATCGATCCGCCTGATCCTTCGAGATCGCGCCAGAGACCTTTTCCGGGTTCATTCCACCTTGCGTGCGAATTGTTGCAGCACGTCCTCCAGGCTGTCCGAGTTGATCGGTTTGGAAAGGTACTGGCAGTTCTGGAGAGCGCGTATGGCGGCGATGATCTCCGGCTTGGTGCTGGCCGTGAGGAAGAGGATGGGGATCGGTTCCCTGGCATGGATCTCCTGGGCCAGTTCCAGGCCGGTCTTGTTCCCTTTCAGGTAGATGTCCATGATGATCAGATCGGGCCTTTGCTCCTTCAGCAGGGCTTCGGCCTCTTCGGAGCTGCGCGCAGTGCCGATCACATCGAAACCCATGCGCTCCAATTGCAACCGATAACCGAAACTGATTATGGTCTCGTCCTCAATGATCAGGATCTTCTTCATGGTGGTGGAACGCCGTAAAGCTAGCGGTTGATCCGTCGCAAATGGTCCGCTACCATGCGTTCGTAATTCTCTACGGTCAGCGCCTTCTCCACATAACCGATCACCGATCGGAAGGATAGTGCTTTTTCAAGATCGGAAGGCCGGTTGCTGGAGGAGAACATCACCACAGAAGTGGATCCGTTGGGCAGCAGCCCTTCGCTCTCCGCCGCCTCGATCAATTCGAAACCGTTCGGTCCGGGCATGTTTATGTCCACGAACATCATGTCCGGCACGGCTCCGTCCTGTAGCGATCGCAGTGCCTCCTGCGCGGAAGTGTAACAGCTGAGCTTCCCTTGGAAACCGGCCTTCTTCAGCACCAGCTTCGTGATGAAATTGCAATCATCCTCATCGTCGACAAGAAGGATATGCCCGATCGGTGAGCTTGACATGCGGTGGGCTTTGAACGGATCTGTAACGGCCTTTGTTACGCAATGATCGAAAGGATGATCGGGCCGATCCATGAGAAAGATCAGGAATTCATTTCCTGAAGACCAGCCATACGGCGATCACCAACAGGATACCGGCCAGCGCATGGTTCCAGCGAAGCGCTTCATTCTTGAAGAGCAGTGAAGTGAAGAGCACGAAAACGATCAATGTGATCACTTCCTGCACCACTTTCAACTGCACGAGCGAAAAAGGACCACCGTTGGAAACATGGCCGAGACGGTTGGCGGGTACCATGAGCACGTATTCGAAGAAGGCGATTCCCCAGCTGATGAGGATGATGCCGGCCAGCCCAAGGCCACGGCTCCATTCATGATCCTTGAAACGCAGGTGACCGTACCACGCGAATGTCATGAAGGTGTTGCTGAGCACGAGCAGCAGAATGGTGAGCCAGCCTTTCATTCGCGGCAAAGCTGGAAGGAGGATCGGTAACGGCGAAGATCCGATCGGCTCCTCGCTCAACCGGGGCATGTTGATCACGGACATATGTATGGCCATACATGCATCCTGGCTTGGATCGAATGTGGAAAGTTGAGATGAGAAGTTATATGCGTGAGGTTGCGTGAGCGCTCCGCAGTACTGCGGAGGAAGTGGAAAGCCCGCAAGCGAGGCCTCACCCCGCGCTGTCGCCGGAGCGCGTTGGTGCAGGCGCCCAGCCTCTCTCCAAAAGGGAGGAGCGCGAAGCGGCATCCTTACATTTCCCGAGCGCGGACTTGGAACGGATAGCGCAACGGCGCTGCCCCCGCAGTACTGCGGGGTGAGCGCCGGCACGCCCAAATTGCGGAATGATGAAGAGGGTTCGGTGGCGGAGCATATATGTATGGCCATACATATATCGACAGGATCTATCCCGGTCGCGGGCAATGGAACATATGTATGGCCATACATATGTCGATCTACTTCGTTCCGCCCCACGTGCGATAGCGCGCGGTGATCGGTGGGCGATCGGCGGGCACTTCGCGCAGTGGTTCGCACGTTTTCAACGAGGCGTACATTTCCTTCGGCAGCTGTTGATAGAGCTTTGTTCCTTCACTCTTCCAGGCGATCATCTCGTCGGAAACCTCCTTCACGATCTTCGCAGGATTGCCCACTATCAGACTACGCGCGGCCCATTTGCTATCGGCCTTCAGGAATGAAAGTGCACCCACGATGCATTCGGCGCCCAATTCAACATTGTCCATCAGCACCGCGTTCATGCCCACCAGGCAATTGCGCCCGATGTGGGCACCATGGATGATCGCGCCATGGCCGATGTGCGCATCCTGCTCCAACCGCACTGTAACACCCGGGAACATGTGCACGGTGCAATTCTCCTGCACGTTGCAGCCATCGGCGACGATGATCTCGCCCCAGTCGCCACGCAATGCTGCGCCCGGGCCTATGTATACATCGCGGCCAATGATCACGTTGCCCGTTACCGCGGCCTGCGGATGAACGAACGCGGAAGGGTGGACGACAGGCCTGTAACCGTTGAACTCGTAGATCATGGTAAAGCGTTGCAAGATCGCACTTGGAATGGCATCGCCGCCAATGCTAAGCCAATGTTAAGAGTAGGTGAAGAGTGGCTTTTGCTACCTTACCGATCGGTGGCGGCTGGTACTTTTACGCCGCCCAACACGGCAACACATGGCACTGGAACAGCTGCTCAACTTCTTCAAGCCTCGCGACAGGGTCTTCTTCTTCCATTTCGAAGCATCGGCTGCCAACGTGCTGCGCATGTCCGAGGACCTGATCCAGATCATGAAGACCGAGCCGGGCGCACAACGCACGGCGCTACTTGAACGGCTGGAGATCGGTGAACATGCCAACGATGATCTCACACACACGATCTTCACCGATCTGGCGCGCAACTTCATAACCCCGATCGACCGGGAGGACATCCATACGCTCGCCACGAGCCTCGATGATGTCGCCGATTTCATCCTTGCTTCAGCAAAAAGCCTCGAGCTCTTCGGGATCGGAAAACCGGACGAGACGTGCCGCGAACTCGCACGGCTGGTGAATGAAGGATGCCGGATCGTACAGATCATCGTGCAGGGGTTGCGGCACCTGCACAAGGCGAACGGCCACAGTGAATTCGTGGTGCAGATCAACAGCATGGAGAACGAGGCGGACGAGGTGTACGACAAGGCGATCCAATATCTCTTCGCGCACGAGAAGGACCCGATCCAGCTGATCAAGATGCGTGACGTGTACACCACGCTCGAGCTCGCCACCGATAAATGTGAGGATGTGGGCAATGTGATCGAATCGATCATGTTGAAATACGCCTAGGCTCCGGATGACCCTGCTGATCGTAGTGATCGTACTGGCCCTGGTGTTCGATTACATCAACGGCTTCCATGATGCGGCCAATTCCATCGCGACCATCGTTAGTACGAAGGTGCTCACGCCTTTCCAGGCGGTGATCTGGGCGGCCGCGTTCAACTTCGTGGCCTACTTCATCTTCAGCGATCACCACGTGGCGAACACGGTGGCGAAAACGGTGCACGAGGAATACATCACGCTGCGCGTGGTGCTCGCAGGCCTGATCGCAGCGATCACCTGGAACCTGCTTACCTGGTGGTACGGGATCCCGAGCAGTTCCTCGCACACGCTGATCGGGGGATTTGCCGGAGCGGCCCTTGCCGGCGCGGGCTTCGATATCAGCAGCATCAACATCCAGAAAGTGGGTGTGATCGCGTTGTTCATTTTCCTTGCTCCGCTGATGGGCATGGTGATCTCGGTCTTCATCACGCTTGTCACCATGATCCCGAAGTTGCTGCTGCGTATCAGCATCATCGCGGTCACCACGGCGATAACTTCACTCTTCATACTGAAGAACAACGATCTGCGGATCGCCATGGTGGTGTTCTCGCTCATCTTCGTGATCTCATACATCTGGGATTTTTCGCGCCCGCCGAGCGCTTCGCGCACCGCGAACCTTTACAAGCGTCTGCAATTGCTGAGCTCTGCCGCCTTCAGCATCGGCCACGGCGGCAACGATGCACAGAAGGTGATGGGGATCATCATGGTCGCCATGGTGGCTTCGGGGAAGGCCACCGATCTGGACGAAATGCCCGCCTGGGTACCGCTCGCGTGCTACACGGCGATCGGCCTTGGTACGCTAAGCGGTGGTTGGAAGATCGTGAAGACCATGGGCAGCCGCATCACCAAGGTGACGCCATTGGAAGGTGTCTGTGCCGAGACATCGGGCGCCATGACACTTTATCTAACCGAGCAGATGGGCATACCGGTAAGCACCACGCATACGATCACCGGATCGATAATCGGGGTGGGGGCCACCAAGCGTCTTTCCGCCGTGCGTTGGGGTGTTACGGTCCGTTTGCTCTGGGCGTGGATCCTTACGATCCCGGTGAGCGCGTTGCTCGCGGCGATCGCGTTCTGGATCTGCGGTCTGCTGGGCATTGAAGGTTGATCCCGGACCCGATCCCGTGTTGTGCGGTTAGTTTTGCCACATGGCCATCATTCTTTCAGACGCTGGCAACCACGCTGCGCTGCTGCCGCTCACGTTCACCCGGCCGGTCGGTCACCTGCGTCCCGGCATCCTGCGCATCTCCGAGGGTTGGTACGTGCGCAGCGGGCTGAGCATCGGTTACCGCACGGAACCTTATCTGAGCGAAGCTTTTCCGCTGGCGCCACGCGATGAGATGGACCTGGAGGTGGATGCAAGCGTTTTCCCGACCGATCCATTGGTGGGTGCAGTTCTCGATCTGCGGGCGGGGCAGGTGCTGGTGCATGATGGGCGGCCGCTCGCTTTCGGCCTTCCGGCGAATACGTTGGTCGCGCCTGCGGATTGGTTACAGCCCCCTTCGTACATGACTCCGGTGCCTTTCAACGGGGAGGTGCTGCGGTTCGATAAGCCCTGGCATTTGTTCCAGTACTGCGGATCTGCGATCAAGCATGATTTCGAATTGCTCACCGAGGGAAGAAGAAGCGTTTCGATCAGTGCGTTGAACACGGTGATCGGAGATCCCGACTTGATCTTCCTTGAAGAAGGAGCGAAGGTTGAAGCCAGCATCCTCAACACCACGAATGGGCCGATCTACATCAGCAATGGCGCCGAGGTGATGGAAGGCTGCATGATCCGAGGGCCGTTCGTTCTGGGAGACCATGCGCAATTGAAGATGGGGGCGAAGATCTATGGACCCACGGTGATCGGTCCGGAAAGCAGGGTGGGTGGCGAAGTGAACAACAGCGTGATCACCGGTTTCAGCAACAAGGCACACGATGGTTTCCTGGGGAACAGTGTGATCGGTGAATGGTGCAACCTGGGCGCCGATACCAACAACAGCAACCTGAAGAACACCTATGGCGAAGTGAACGTGTGGAGCTATGCGGAAAGAAGGCTGGTGAATTCAGGGCTCCAATTCTGTGGATTGATCATGGGCGATCATTCCAAGAGCGCGATCAATACCATGTTCAACACGGGAACAGTGGTCGGTGTTTCAGCGAACATCCATGGCAATGGTTTCCCATTGAAGCACGTACCAGGTTTCACCTGGGGTGGATCCGATGGATCGGCCGTATATGAATTCGACAAGGCGATCGAAACAGCGAAACGCGTGATGCAGCGGCGCAATATGCCGCTCACCGATCTTGATGTCGCCGTGCTAAGGCACGTTTTCCTGCTGGAACAACGCCGGTGAGCCTGACTCCTTGTCATGGATCGGCCGGGCGGCATGATCATTGACCGGGGCCGGAAGTGTTGAAGAAAACCGATCCGCAAGCCATCTGGGGGTTGGTATCTTTGTAAGCTGACATCCTGGCCCCATTTCGTTTCGATGAGCGACCTAGCAAGAACGCACGATGCCCTTTTCAGTTCAGAAGTCCTGGACAATGAGACCGAACTGATCCCGCTGATCACCGCGGAGGATGAGGAATTGATGAACGCCGAGAGCACGCCGGCGGAACTTCCGATCCTTCCACTTCGCAATACCGTACTTTTCCCCGGGGTGGTGATCCCCATCACCGTGGGCCGCGATCGAAGCATCAGGCTCATCCAGGATGTGTACCGCGGCAGTCGCACGCTGGGCGTGGTAAGCCAGAAGGACGGCCAGATCGAGGAACCGCGTGCCGAAGACCTCAACCGCGTAGGTACGATCGCCACCATCATCCGCATGTTGCGCATGCCCGATGGCAGCACCACCGCGATCATCCAGGGCAAGAAGCGTTTCGAGATCATGGACATGGTGAAGGTGGATCCCTACTTCACCGCACGCGTGAAGGAATTCGCCGAACTGCGACCCGCGAAGGATGATAAATCCTTCGATGCATTGATCAGCTCGCTGAAGGATCTCGCCATGGAGATCATCAAGCAGAGCCCGAACATCCCCACCGAAGCGCAATTCGCGCTCAAGAACATCGATTCGCCGAGCTTCCTGGTGAATTTCATCAGCAGCAACATGAACGCCGAAGTGGCCGAGAAGCAGAAGATGCTCGAGGTGGCCGATCTGCGCGAACGTGCCAAGCTGCTGCTCGCGCACCTCACGCGCGAACTGCAGATGCTGCAGATGAAGAACGAGATCCAGAGCAAGGTGCGCACCGAAGTGGATCGGCAGCAACGCGAGTATTTCCTGCACCAGCAGATGAAAACGATCCAGGATGAGCTGGGCGGAAATCCGATCGAGCAGGAGATCGAGGAAATGAAGGCGCGCGCCGCCAAGAAGAAGTGGGGCCAGGATGTGGCCGATGTCTTCGAGAAGGAACTGGCGAAGCTCCAGCGCATGAATCCGGCCGGTGCGGAATTCAGTGTACAGCACAATTACGTGCAATTATTGCTCGAGCTTCCGTGGAACGAATACAGCACGGACAAGTTCGATCTGAAGAACGCGCAGCGCATCCTCGATCGCGACCACTTCGGGCTCGAGAAAGTGAAGGAAAGGATCATCGAGCACCTTGCCGTATTGAAGCTGAAAGGCGACATGAAAGCGCCGATCATCTGTCTATATGGCCCGCCGGGTGTGGGTAAAACAAGCCTTGGCAAGAGCATGGCCGAAGCGCTCGGCCGCAAGTATGTGC
>JAEYYE010000249.1 GCA_023430945.1 Bacteroidota bacterium | reverse complement strand
CCGGCAAATACATGTACTGGGTTCGCCGCGCGAACGACAGCGAGATCGTACTGCCAACGGACAGCCAGATCCTCACGGAATACCGCATCCGCTGATCTTCGATCGGTGCCGATCGCCACGCCGTTATCCACCCATGGTTGTTGATCGGATGCGGGCAGCGTGGATCTTTCGTTGCTGGCCGTACATCACCTTTGGCCGAACTCATCGTTACGGTCATGGCCACGAAGCGTTTTCACATCGATCGCACCGATACATCACCACAGATCGACCTGGACCTTGAACAAGGACTTCTTGAATTCATCGGCCGATCGCTCCCGCACAATTCGGAACAGTTCTACTCCCGCGTGTACCGCTGGCTGGAGGAATATCTCCAGGAACCCAAGGGCGAGACCACGGTGAACATGAAGCTCGATTACCTCGACACCAGTTCATCGAAACATCTGTACAACATCTTCCAGAAGCTGGATGCCGTTACCGAGCGTGGCCAGAAAGTGCAGGTGAACTGGCACTACGAGACCGGCGATGAGGAGATGGCCGAGACCGGGAAGGATTACCAGAGCTTCTTCGGCCTGGACTTCAAATTCATTGAAGTGAAGGACCTTTTCTGATCAGGCGCGTACCAGCCAGCCGAACTCATCCTTCACCTTGCCACGGCGGATATCATCAAGAAGGGCTGCAAGGTGGTTGGATACTTTGCGTTGATCCACCGGAGGTAACTGGAACACATCGTTGTTCACCTCGATGCTCTGGATATGGGCGATCGTGGCCGCGGTGCCTGCACCGAATGCTTCCTGCAATGTTCCTTTCCGCGCAGCATCCACCACTTCTTCAACGGCCACCTTTCCGACCTTGATCGGAACACCTTCCTTCTTCGCGAGCTGGATCATGCTGTCGCGCGTGATCCCTTCGAGCACGGTGTTGCCCGCATCTGGCGTGCGCAGCGTCCCATCGATCATGAAGAACACGTTCATCGTGCCGCTCTCCTCGATGTACTTGTGCTCGACCGCATCGGTCCAGATCTGTTGGTGGATGCCTTTTTCCTGGGCGAGTTTCGTGGGATACAATGCTGCGGCATAGTTGCCGGCACACTTCGCGAAACCGGTGCCACCGGGAAATGCCCTGCTGTATTCCATCTCGATCCGCACGCGCACGGGCTCGCTGTAGTAACCCCGCACCGGGCACGTGAAGATCATGAACCTGTACGTATCGCTCGGCTTGATGCCGATGTAGTCATCGGCGGCGATCATGAACGGCCGGATGTAAAGGGCGCTGTCCTCCCCTTCTGGGATCCAATCGCGATCCAGCCTGATCAGTTCGATCATCGCGTCCATGAAAAGTTCCTCCGGTACGGTAGGCATGCACATGCGCTGTGCGCTCCGGTTCATCCGCCGCGCATTTGCCTGTGGCCTGAAGATGTTGATGCCACCATCCTCGCTGCGATAGGCCTTCAACCCTTCAAAGATCGACTGGCCGTAGTGAAGCACCGAGGAGGCCGGGCTCATGGTGATATCACCGAACGGTTCGATCCGCGGCGAGCCCCAGTCACCATCTGCATAGTCCATCACGAACATGTGATCGCTGAAGACCCGGCCGAACTTGATGTTCGTAAGGTCCGTGCCGGACAAACGTGATCGCTCGGTACGTTGCGTAACTATCTTTTGCCCGGAAATGATCATGGAACTTGTACTTTTCATCGAACTGGCACAAAGGTAACCCTCCTGCCTTTGCAAGGGAAATGGCCGGTACGAAGGCCGATCGGGCATGACGGGGATCCACGAAGTACTTCAGCGATATTGGGGCTTCACCGCGTTCCGGCCCATGCAGGAGCAGGTGATCGCATCGGTCCTGGAAGGCCGCGACACGCTCGCACTACTGCCCACAGGTGGTGGAAAAAGCCTGTGTTTCCAGGTGCCCGCGATCGCAGGCGGAAAGCTTTGTCTGGTGATCTCACCACTGATCGCCCTCATGCGCGATCAGGTGGCACGCCTGCGCGAACGATCGATCCCCGCACGTGCGATCATCTCCGGAATGACACAGGCCGAGATCGAGAACGCGCTGGACAGCGCGCTGGCCGGGAAGCTTTCCTTCCTCTATGTTTCACCGGAAAGGCTGGGCACCGATCATTTCCTCGGAAGACTTCCCAGACTTCCACTGGGGTTGATCGCCGTGGATGAAGCACATTGCATTTCGCAATGGGGGTATGATTTCAGGCCATCCTACCTGAAGATCCATGAGATAAGGATGCAGCGGCCCGAAGTGCCGGTGATCGCATTGACCGCTTCTGCGACGAAGAGGGTGGCGCAGGACATCATGGAGAAACTTTCCTTCTCTTCCCCGAACGTGATCCGCAGCGGATTCCAACGCAAGGAATTGGTGTTCTGGGTGAGCCGCGGAGAGGATAAACAAGGCCGGCTCCTGCGGATCCTGCGCAATGTGCCGGGCACTGCGTTGGTCTATCTACGCGATCGGAAAGGCACCATGCGGATCGCCCATTTCCTGAAACATCATGGACTTGATGCTGAAGCCTATCACGCGGGTATGGCCGCCGAAGATCGTGATCGCATACAGAAGGCGTGGACGACCGGTGCAACGCGCATCGTGGTGGCCACGAACGCCTTCGGCATGGGGATCGACAAACCCGATGTGCGCACGGTGATCCACATGGACCTGCCGCCCGATCTGGAGAGCTATTACCAGGAGGCCGGTCGCGGCGGCCGTGATGGTGACACGGCGCATGCCTTCCTGCTCATCGCCGATGGCGATCGGGAAAGGGCGTTGGAAAAATTGGAAGCATCCTTCCCACCATTGACCGACGTTCGCCGCGTGTACCAGGCATTCGCCGACATGAACGGCATCGCGATCGGTTCCGGATCGATGGAGAACTATCCGGTCGATCTTCGGGCGATCGCCGATCGCACCGGCCTTCCGATCGGGATCGTTGGCAGTGCGTTGAAAGCCCTGGAACTGGATGGCAGGATCGCATTGTCCGAAGGTGTGCGATCGCCTTCACGCGCGTTGATCACCACCACCACGGATACGATCTACCGGTTGCGAGTAGGCGATCCGCGGCTCGGCCCATTGCTTGAATCGCTGCTCCGATCGTACGGCGGAATGTTCGAGGAGCCTTCGATCATTGATGAGAAACAACTCGCGCGCATGAACGCATGGCAGGTTACCACGGTGATCGAACGGCTGAAGGAGCTCGATCGCATGAAGGTGATCAGCTATAGGAAAAGCAGCGATTCACCTTCCATCACCCTGCTTGTTCCGCGCGCGGATACACAACGGCTCCAACTGGATCCGGTGGCGTTGAAGGATCGGAAGGAACGCGCCACAGCGCGCCAGGAAGCCATGATCGGTTACGTGGAAAGTTCCACTGTATGCCGGTCGAGATCGTTGCTCGCCTACTTCGATGAACCCGATCCACAGGATTGCGGCCAATGCGATGTGTGCCGGAGAAATACAGCGAACAGGCAGAACGATCCGATCGCCACGATCGCGAATACCGGAAGCCCGGAAATGGACATGATGCGATGGCGGATGGATGAAGAAGCCGACAGAGGGAAATGACATTGAAGAAGATCGAACGGGATCTCTACCTGCAAGAGAATGTGGTGAGCGTGGCCAGGCAATTGATCGGCAAGGTGCTGTACAGCATGATCGATGGCGAACTTACCGCAGGCATCATCACCGAAACGGAGGCATATGCCGGAGAGAAGGACAGGGCTTCACACGCCTTCGGTGGAAAACGGACGTCACGCAATGCACCGATGTACGGGATCGGCGGCTATTCGTATGTGTATCTCTGTTACGGCATCCATCATCTCTTCAACATCGTTACGAACATGCCCGGCATTCCGCATGCTGTGCTCGTGCGCGGGATCCATCCGATCGTTGGCCTTGATGTGATGGCAGAAAGAAGATCGCCCGCGAAACCGACCACCGCCGGACCGGGAACGCTCACGCAGGCGATGGGCATACGAACGATCCACACGGCATTGGATCTATGCGGTGATCTGATCTGGCTTGAGGACCATGGTATAAAGGTGAAGGATGAAGATGTGACCGTAGGTCCTCGGATCGGGGTGGACTACGCCGGTGCCGATGCGCTGTTGCCATACCGTTTCCTTGTAAGACCTTCGCAACTGAAGATCCCATGAGCACACGCAGGATCATCTTCATGGGTACGCCGGAATTCGCGGTGGCCACGCTCGATGCGCTGATCGATGCCGGCATGGATGTGGCCGCGGTGATCACAGCGCCTGACAGACCTGCCGGACGTGGAAAGAAGTTGCAGTCGTCCGCTGTGAAGCAACGCGCATCGCAACTCGGCCTTCCGATCCTTCAACCTGAAAAACTGAAGGATCCGGCGTTCATCGCAGAGCTCGATCGGATCGATGCTTCACTTTATATGGTCGTGGCGTTCCGCATGCTTCCCGAAGTGGTGTGGAACGAGCCAGCATTGGGCACGGTGAACCTTCATGCCTCGCTCCTTCCCGCTTACCGCGGCGCAGCACCGATCAACTGGGCGATCATCAATGGTGAACGGACCACGGGTGTCACCACCTTCAGGATCCAGCACGAGATCGATACGGGCGACATCCTGCTGCAGGAGGAAATGCCGATCGGCGCTGAAGAGACCGCCGGTGAACTGCATGATCGCATGATGCACACCGGATCGCAATTGATGGTAAGAACGGTGAATGGACTTTTCGATGGCACGCTGCGTCCACGACCACAAAGCTGGCCGCACACCACGCCACCACCGATCGCACCGAAGATCGATAGCATCACATGCCGGATAAACTGGGATCGGAGCGTGCGGGAAGTGCATGATCTGATCCGCGGAATGAGCCCGTACCCCGGCGCCTGGTGCAGACTTCTTGTGAACGATGGATCGATGCATTTCAAGATCCTGCGTTCGCGGATCGGCGGTGCTCCATCCGATCAACGGCCGGGTTCTGTGAGGATAGAACACGGAAGTATGTGGATCGCCTGCAACGATGGTATGCTTGAAGCGATCGAAGTACAGCCCGAAGGAAAACGTCGCATGGCCGCAGTAGAATTCCTTCGGGGAATGCGCGCGCCAGATGCGATCCATGCCGAATGAGCGTCCATCTTACTAACAAGTGATCAACAACGATCCAGCCTGCCCGACAGTTCCGAAAGCCTTGCTGGGGGCGGGATTCCGGCGAGGTTATCAACAAAAGGCCAATGTTTTCAACATTTTCATAGCATTGGCCCGGAAACCCTTGACAGTAAAGGCCACTCGGATACATTTGCTCAAGAGTTCACTAAACCAACCAACTCAAACTTTACCAACATGGGCTTGAACAAGGCTGAATTGATCGAGAACATCGCAGCAGAAGCGAAGATCTCGAAGGCGGATGCAAAGCGTGCTCTCGATGCTTTCGTGAGTAGCACCACCAAGGCGCTGAAGAAAGGCGAGCGCGTTGCTCTCGTAGGCTTCGGGACCTTCTCCATCACCAAGCGCGCTGCCCGCAAAGGCCGCAACCCGCAAACGGGCAAAGAGATCAAGATCGCTGCCAAGAAGGTGGTGAAGTTCAAGGCAGGTGCCGATCTTTCCTCGAAAGTGAAGTAAGATCCGCTTCTTGTTGGAACCGGAAGTCCCCCGCCACGGCGGGGGACTTTCTTTTGTACCCGCCCGGAACAACAGCCCAATGACCGATCAGCAATTGTACGATCGATTCTGTGCGTTCATCACAGAGAACAAACGCTCGCTCTTCGAAAAGCTCGCGCCTTTGCGCACACGGCATGTAACGGTGGTGCTCGAGGACATCTACCAGTCGCAGAACGCGAGCGCCGTGGTGCGCACAGCCGATCTGGTGGGCGTGCAGCACATCCATGTGATCGAGGATCGCAACAAGTACCAGCTCGATCGCGGCGTAACGCTCGGTTCATCCAAATGGGTGGACCTGCACCGGTACACCAGCACCATGCAATGCGTGGCATCGTTGCGTGAGAAGGGCTACCGGATCGTGGCCACATCGCCGCGTGCGAAAGGGATCACACCTGGTTCGATCGATCTCTCCACGCCGATCGCCTTTTGCTTCGGTACGGAACTCACCGGCCTGAGCGATGCGTTGATGGATGCCGCGGATGAGCACATGAGCATTCCCATGTACGGCTTCACCGAGAGTTTCAACATATCGGCCTCCGCTGCGATCGTTCTCTATACGGTGATGCAGCGGTTGCGATCGGCAAGCGTCGATGCCTGGTTGAGCGAAGAGGAACAGCTCGCATTGAAGTTGCAGTGGGTGAGGAAAGTGGTGCAGGACGCCGATCGGATCGAAGCCCGCATCAAGGCCGGCGGAGCGTGATGCGATCCAGATCAGTTCACTCCGACACGGCGTGTCGTACTCATCCCTACCGGAGCAGGTGATCGCCGATCGGGACTGCGCGATGGTATGACCGAACGATCCGCCGAACTTCGATCCGCATTCTGGAACCCGCGCAGATACTGATGAATTGGACGATCGGTGGTGATCGATCGATCGATAGCGGCGATGGTTCTTAACACGAACGCGTTCGCAAGTGCAACATTCGGGGAGTGATCCGCGTATTGAGCGCCAGATACTTTTGACCAAACCCTTAACACTCCATAAAAATGGGAAAAGGTGACATGAAGACGAAGAAAGGCAAGCGTACTGCTGGCAGCACCGGCAAAAGCCGACCCGCAAAACGGGCGACCAAAGTAGCTGCTGCGAAGAAGGCGACTGCCAAGAAATCGTCCACCGCAAAGAAGGCCGCGCCGAAGAAGGCTGCCGCCAAGAAGAGCGCTTCGCCAAAGAAGGCCGCTGCAAAGAAGAGCGCTGCTCCGAAGAAGGCCGCTGCGAAGAAGTCCTCTTCCAGCAAGAAGTGATCCTGGAAGTACAGAAGCTAAAGACCCCCCGGTTCCGGGGGGTCTTCTGCGTTCCATGCGGTGCATGATCATGGTTGCAACCGCATCATCTCCCAACCATCGTCGTTCATCTTCTCGTACGCGATGCGATCGTGCATGCGGCTCGCACGGCCCTGCCAGAATTCGATGCGCACCGGCTTGATCCGATAGCCGCCCCAATGCAGCGGCCGCGGGATCTCCTCCAGATCCGCGAAGCGATCCACCCAGCGCCTGTACCGTTCCTCCAACTGCGATCGATCGCGCACCATGCGGCTCTGATCACTGCTCCATGCACCGATCCTGCTCTCACGCGGCCGTGAATTGAAGTACCGGTCCGACTCCTCCGCACCGATCTTCTCCGCCCTTCCCTCCACACGCACCTGGCGCTCGTGCGCGCTCCAGAAGAAGCAGAGCGCTGCGCGCGGATCGCGTTCAAGGTCCATCGCCTTGCGGCTGTTGTAGTTGGTGTAGAAAACGAATCCTTCCTGATCGAACGCGCGCAAAAGCACCACACGGCTGCTGATCGTGATGCTCCCGGCGGTGGACAATGTCATGGCGTGCGGTTCCTCCACCTGGTCCTCTTCGGCCATGCGCAACCATTCCGCGAACAGTTCCATCGGATCGGTGGGCACCTCCTCCTCGATCAGTTTCAGTTTGGTGTAATCGATGCGGTGATGGATGTGTCTGTCGTAGCTCATCGAAGTGGCTGAATGCGGCAGCGAAGTTATTCCCACCGCACCCACTGTCGCCGATCGCGACCTGTCAAGTCCACGGATCGGTAATCGATGGAAGTTCGCGTGGATCAAGGCACCTGCGGTACGTCTCTTGCACAAGCCCGATCATCCTTACTATTTTGATCTCCGTATGAGAAGGGATATCCTTGATCTTGACCCCGAGAACCGGTACAGGCCCGCACGCGGAAGGCTGCTCGTGAGCGGTCCCTATCTGCCCGATCCGTACTTCCGCCGCACCGTGGTGTTGCTCTGTGATCACAACGATGAGGGATCGTTCGGCTTTGTGCTGAACCGGCATATGGAAATGAACGTGAGCGATCTGGTGGACAATCTTCCGCCGATCGGATCGAAGGTGAGCATTGGCGGACCCGTGCAGAGCGGCGATCTGTATTACCTGCACACGCTCGGCCCACACATCGAGGGAAGCCACGAGATCGTGGATGGTGTATATATGGGCGGCGAGTACGATCAGCTTCGTGCGATCCTCACCACCGATCCGAAACTTTCACGGCATGTGCGCTTCTTCGTGGGCTATTCCGGTTGGGGCGCTGAACAACTCGAGAAGGAGGTGGAGGAGAAAAGCTGGCTGATCACTCCTGCGGACAAGAAGCGGATCATGAACACACGCAGCCGCGATCTGTGGGGTGAAACGCTCCGATCCATGGGCAGGGAATTCGCCCCGCTCTCCAACTTCCCGGAGGATCCTTCGCTCAACTAAGCGGTGGCCTTCACCAACAGATCCACCAGCGTGGCGGAAAGCTTGTGCTGGTAGCGCTTCGTTCTGTAAGTGCTCGCCCACTGGATCCCTTTCACCGCATTGGTGATGAAGAGCTCATCGGCAGCGAGAAGGTTCTGTGGATTCAAGGAACATTCATACACTTTGATGCCGTTCGCCAGCGCGAGGTTGATCACCTGCGCACGCATTACGCCACCGACACAACCATCGGAAAGCGATGGGGTGTACAGCACACCGTTGCTCACGATGAACAGGTTGCCGCAACTGCTTTCGATGATGTTGCCGCGATCGTTCTGCAACAGGCAGTCATCCAGCCCGCGCTGCTGGCTCCAGATGGAGGCGAGCACATAGTACAGGCAATTCAGCGTTTTGTGCCGCGCAAGGT
>JAEYYE010000110.1 GCA_023430945.1 Bacteroidota bacterium | reverse complement strand
AGTCGAACGTGTGGCCCTCTGACTATTCGATGATCACGAACAACGACACCCTGCTCGGCATCACCGAGAAAGATCCACATCTGATCGGTGCGATCCTGTTGATGTTGGCCGGTGCCGCACTATTGATATTTTTGGAGCGTTTGGGAGAAAGACGCGCATGAGGATCTTCGGGCTCATCGGCAAGCCGCTCTCCCATTCCTTCAGCCAGAAATGGTTCAGCGAGAAATTCAGCCGTGAGCAGTTGCACGATCATCGCTATGAGCTTTTCGAGCTGGATGATGCCAACGGCATTCATTCCCTGATCCGCGAAAATCGCGACCTCGCGGGATTGAACGTGACGATCCCCTACAAGAAGGATGTGATCCCTTTGCTCGATGGGATCGATCCGCTGGCGGCCGCCGTTGGCGCGGTGAATACGATCTGTGTCAAGGATGGCCGCACCACCGGCCATAATACCGATGTGATCGGTTTCAGGCGTACCCTGCAGCCGTTGTTGAACGGCGAGAAGCCAAGAGCCTTGGTGCTTGGCAGTGGTGGCGCGAGCCGCGCCGTGGTGTATGTGTTGAAGGAGATGGGCATCCGTTTCCGCGTGGTGAGCCGCAGCCGCGAACGCGGCGATCTAACCTGGGATCTGCTCGACCCGACAGTGCTCAAAGTATGTCCGCTCATCATCAATACCACACCGCTCGGCATGGCACCTGCGATCAGCGGGGTGCCGCAACTGCCGTACGATGCGATCGGACCGAAGCACACGCTGATCGACCTGGTGTACAATCCGGCCGAAACGATCTTTTTGCGGAAAGGACGCGAGCGTGGCGCGCGCACCACCAATGGCCTGTGCATGCTCGAGGCGCAGGCTGAAGCCAGCTGGCAGCTCTGGAACCAGGCCTAGCGCACGATCGAGAATCGATGTTCGCTGCGGCCTTCGGCCCACTGGACACGCAGCACGTACTGGCCTTCGGCGAGCATTCCCACTTCGATCGTTTGCCGCTGCGCGGAAGTGAAGCGTGGCCGCAGTACCGATCGGCCGGCGAGATCGAAGATCTCGGCGTGGAGCTCCTGCGATCCGGTATTCCTCAGCACCACATCGATCGTACGATCGGCCGGTATCGGATGGACCATTGTGATCGCGACCGTATTCTCTTCGATCGAAACACCGCCTGCCAGATCCCACAGCTGGATGTCATCGATCGCCGCTTCCACCAGGCTTCCGCCGTCGAGTTCCTGGCCCGCGCGAATACTGTCGCTCGCATTGAACTTCAACTTCACGGTGGAAGTCGGTCCGATGAGATCGCTCACGCGGAAGGCCATCCTGCGCCAGCTGCGATCGCTGATCTTCGTCTCCTCCACCTTCACCCAGCTCGATCCGCCATCGTTGCTGATGAACGTTTGCCACCAGTCCGCATTGGGGTTCGCGCCACTCGGCGGATTGTTCACGTACCAGCGCCAGTAGGTCACGATCGGCTCAACCATGCCGCTCATGTCGATGTTGCTTGTCATGAGCGTGGTGGTGCCACCATCCACATCCTCTTCACCGATGGCCGCCTGATCGTTGGGTGCGTTGCCCGTGATCCAGCAGAACTCACCTCCCGGCGTGTTCTGGTGATCGGGCTGTACCATGGTGCTCGCATCGCCGGGTGTACCGAACGATCCGATCGGCGCGTTCCAGTCCCATTTGCCCGTGGTGGCATCATCATCCGGCAGGCCCGCCTGGAGCGGACCGAGCTCGTGCACCGCATCACCATCCTCAGTTGCATTCAGTTCCGCACCGATCAGGATGAAATTCGGCAGGTTCGGATCCTCGAAGTGTGCACCAACTGGAAGCACCGAACTCGTATTCCCGAAGATGTCCTCGATCGCCATGTAATACGCGATCACCGTGCCTTCCGGCTGCGCTGGAAGTGAAGCGGAATACGTATCGCCGCTGCTGTTCGTCATCAACACGCTTTCCCAGGCGCCCGAACCATTGATCCGGTAGAACGTGCGTACACCGTTCAAGTATGTGGTGAACGGGAAGAACAGTTGCACATCGGCCTCCAGGGCGATCGGTTCGGCAACCGGCAATTCCAGCAACGGCGCATGTTCCAATTCAACGTTGCTCAGCAGGGTGATCCCGTGCAAGGCAAAGCCTTCAACGATCGCGTTGCCGTTGGGGGTTCCGTTCGTGATATCGCCATCATCATCATCGGCCTGCAGCACATCGAGCAACACATCGCGGAACGCGATCCCCTCCTGTCCGTTGAACACATTGGCCTGCACGCCGGGATAGGCATCGGCGAAGAGTTGCATCAACAGGTCCATGTCCTCGCCGATCAACAGATAAGTGTCCCACCATGCACCGCAGATGATCTCTCCGTCGGCATGCACCTCACCGACCAGATCCACCGGATATACCTTCCGATCCTCATCATAACGCCTGATGTGTGAATCGGGATCATCGATCATATAACCGCGCGCGAGGATCGGATCGAGGGTGATCGAAAGCGCCCATACGTCCGCGTAACCTTCGTTCATCGCGCCATTGATGAAGTTGCTGCCGATGCTTCCATAATACGTGTCGTTGATGCCGTGGCCGTATTCATGATAGACAACGTCGCCAACGGTCGCAAGCGAATGGCAGCCGTTGCCCTGCGCGTAGAAATTGATCGAGCTTCCATCGTAGAACGCGTTGCAATCGCCGCCGGAAACATCCACCTTGGTGGGCAGGCTGAGATCCATGCCCGTGAAACCGGGAAGCACATCGTTCACCTGCCGGTGCACGCGGTTCACGAAATGGTAGGCGCTTCGCTGCCTGATGTTCGCGTTCGCATCCATGTCGATCGTATTGGCGCCCTCCTGCAGCGTGCCACTGAACGTGGGTGTGACCGACGAGCTCGTGACATGCGACCAGCGCCCGCGAAGCTGGATCTGTGCATCTACAGGTCCGGTGATCCCGCTCGGATAGAAGCCGCTTTCATCGGTATGATAGAAATTCCCATTGATCGAAACACGCAGATCGCCCAGACCGACCACTTCGGTGGCGCCTTGTGGACCAGTGCTGTACACTGTGGCGTTCACCTGAAGGTCCACGCCGGCTTCGCTCTCCGATCCATCGCCTCCACATTCCACCACTTGGTCCCAGCGGTACCAAAGCTTGCCGGTATGCGCATCCACCCAGCAGAGGAAATGTGAAGGCCTTTCGCCGCTGATCGCATTCACCATCACTTCGTGAACAAGGCGGTGATCGGTAGTCTGGCCGCCGGGAACGGGAAGGATGCGAAGGCCGCGACCATCGATCGAAGTAACCCCGGGAATGCCTGCGCTCGCGATCTCTCCTGCTGCTGCGGCATCGATCGAAGGTTGAAGAGAGAGATCGATATCATCGTGCACTTCACAACCGAAGGCGATCACCCGGCCCTGCTGATCGAATTTCACCATCAGCTGCGATGCGATCACTGGAATACCCAGGTACACCTGATCGAAGTGAACGTAGGTGATGCGCGAGGTCTTGTTGGTGGATCGATGCACGAGCCCATCCGCAGGCACACCGAATGGAGCAAGATGATCGCTGATGAACGTGATCGCCTTCTCCTGCGGATCGGAACCGGCGACAGCGATCGGTGCCCCGAACGCGCGATGCGGTTTTCCGCTGCTTTCATTGAATTCCACCGACCAGTTGGCGTGTTGCGCCTCGAATTCGCGCCATGCGTTCCGCTGCCGCAATTCCCGTTGCCGATCGGGATCGGTGTGTTGTGCCCGTTCCACCACCTTGTTCACCTGGAAAGGTGATTGCGCGAAAAGCGGAACGCCTGCGAAAGTGAGGATCAACAGGAATTGGAAACGCGTAGTGTGCGGCATGACAGGGCGGATCGGAATGTTCGAAGTTGGGAAAAAGAAACCGGAATACGGCCATCGCCGGCCGGATAAAAAAGTGGCTTTTATTTCAAACCCGAACCTTCCACGTTCACCACAAGACCATCGCAGGCCAGTTCGATCCCCGGCGGAAGTTGCTCCATTACCCCGGCATGGAAACCCATAAGGTGACTGATGTGCGTGAAGAAGGCGCGGCGCGGCCTCAGCTTCTCCACCATGGCGATCGCCTCCGCAAGGTTGAAGTGCGAGATATGTTCCTCTTGACGGAGCGCGTTCAGCACGAGCACATCAAGCCCGTGCAACTTCTGCAATTCCTTTTCGGGAATGGATTTCGCGTCGGTTATATAGGCCAGTGCGCCGATCCGGAAACCGAGCACAGGCAATTTGTGGTGAAGCACTTCGATCGGGGTGATCGGAATTCCAGCTATCTCAAAAGGTCCCATCCCGATCTGGTGCAAGTTGAGCACCGGCGTACCCGGATAAGGGTCTTTCGCAAAGGCATAATGGAATGTGCGCTTCACGGCCGCGATGGTGGCCGCGTTCGCATGGATGTCCATTGCCCGCTTCTGGCTGAAATTGAACGAACGCAGATCATCGATCCCGGCCACATGGTCCATATGCTCATGCGTGAGCAACACGGCGTCAAGCCGGCGCACACGGCTGCGCAGCATCTGCTGGCGCAGATCGGGCCCCGCATCGATCAGCAAATTCACCTCACCCACACGCACCAAGGCCGAGGTGCGCAAACGGCGATCGCGTGGATCGGAGCTTCGGCACACCGCACAGTCGCACGCGATCACAGGCACGCCCTGGCTGGTGCCAGTGCCGAGGAATTCGATCGAGAGTGCGGCCATGGGGCGCCAAAGATCGTGCGATCGCGTACTTTCGCGCTCCGCCTGGAGAGGTGGCAGAGTGGTCGATCGCGGCGGTCTTGAAAACCGCTTTACCTACGGGTAACGGGGGTTCGAATCCCTCCCTCTCCGCCGATCGAGAAGCCGTTTGCCCGAAGGGCAGCGGCTTTTTCGTTGGCACCGAGCCAAGCTTGCTTGAGCGAAGGGGACAATGAAAAAGACGGAGCGAGCGAAGCGAGCACGGCTTCCTTGATCGAAGCCTCCCCCTTCAGGGAAAGGCGCAGCCAATCCCTCCCTCTCCGCCGAAGATCAAGCCGTGCCCGCCTTTTGGCGGGCCGGCTTTTTCAATTCTGGTCGAGCCGAGCTTGCTCGGGTGAAGATCCAAAAATGAAAAAGCCGCGGCGAGCGCAGCGAGTACGGCTTTATCTTCGAAGCCTCCCCCTTCAGGGAAGGCCGTCTTCGGCAATCCCTCCCTCTCCGCCGATCGATGAAGCCGTTGCCCGAAGGGCAGCGGCTTTTTCATTGGCGCCGAGCCAAACTTGCTTGAGCGAAGGGGACAATGAAAAAGCCGCGGCGAGCGCAGCGAGTACGGCTTCCTTGATCGAAGCCTCCCCCATTCAGGGAAAGCCGTCCTCGGCAATCCCTCTCCGCCGATCGATGAAGCCGTGGATCTGAAAGATCCGCGGCTTTTTATAAAAATGGAATCAAAAAACCACGACCCGCCTTGTGGGCGGGCCGCGTATAAGCCTTAAAGCTTAGTTCTCACAACGGAATTATCCTTATTGTGAAAGACTTCAGGTTGGTCCAAATATAGAAAGTTTTTCTAGTTTCATCGCCTCACCAGGTGGATGGCTGAACATGGTCCATCCGCCTCTATTCTAATGGCGATGCAGAACGAGAACGAACTTGTGGTAGGCCTTGATATTGGTGGCAACAGTGTAGGCTGGGCTGTGGTCGAGATGTCAGGTGATCGGTTGAAGACCATCCATGGTATGGGCAGCCGAATAATCCCGATGGGTCCGGAATTGAAGGACTTTCAACAGGGGAATTCGATCACCAAGAATGCTATAAGGCGGCAGAAAAGAAGCATGCGCCGAAACAACCAGCGGTACAAGCTTAGACGCGCCAAATTGCTCAAAGTACTTGAAGAGATAGGTGCTGTACCCACTTTGCCCGGTGCCATGCCATTGAATGGTGCCGCAGCCCTCACCAGCATTCAACTCTATGGCCTCCGCAGCAGGGCAGTGGATGAACCCGTCACACTACCTGAGTTGGGCCGCGTGCTCTATCACATGAGCCAGCGCAGAGGATACAAGGATATCGGCGAGTTGATGGATGAATTGAATGCTGCCACGACCAGTGAGGAAGAGCCTTTCACAACAAGGTCGATGCGGACCTCTACGGAACGCTCGGTGTAACAGCGTGTCAAAGATCTTGACCTGAAAGCCGACATGCGGTTGGAAACGAGACCGCAAAGCCGGCCTCTTTTCCAACCGCAGCCTTCGGCGATCATTAAGGTAGTTACGACGCGCTTCGCGCGAACAATACCCCCTCACGCCGCCACCGGCTCCAACTTCACCTCCGCCTTCTCCGCCTCCTCCTTCTCGCGCTTCAACTGCGCCTGCAGCTGGCGGCTGGTCATGCTGCTTCCATCGTGGCTCCAGCCGGGCGGGCCGAAGATGTACATGAGCTTGGCTTTCAGCGTGGGTGCCTTCTTCACATCGCGCCAGATCTCCTGGAACTCGAAGAGGTTGTGCGTGATCGGGTTGTTGGTCCCTGGATCATGGCTGATACCGAATTTGGGCACTACGCCTTCGATCGGGCGCTGCCAGGTGTTGTAGATCCGATCCCAAAAGGTGAAGATGCCGCCGTGGTTCTTGTCCAGGTATTCGGTGTTGCAGCTGTGGTGTACCACGTGCACGTGCGATGAGTTGAAG
>JAEYYE010000081.1 GCA_023430945.1 Bacteroidota bacterium | reverse complement strand
CATTCCTATTACTTTTGCCTTCGTGATATCTTCAACATGGCTACCGAACCATTCCCAATGAAGAAAAAAGTCGTCGTGATCGGAGCAGGGTTCGCAGGACTTTCCGCTGCGGCGTTCATGGCCAGAGAGGGCTGGTCGGTAACCCTGGTGGATCGACACCCTACTGCGGGCGGGCGGGCCCGGCAACATCTCGCCAGGGGATTCACGTTCGACATGGGGCCCAGCTGGTACTGGATGCCGGAGGTGTTCGAGCGGTTCTTCGCACAATTCGGTAAGAACGTGGCGGATCAATATTCACTCACGCGGCTCGATCCATCGTACCGTGTTTACTGGAACGAAGGCCATGATGATATCCCTGCCTCGATCGAAGGGCGGATCGAATTGTTCGAGAGCATCGAGCCCGGGAGTGGACAGCGCCTGATGAAATACCTGCAGGAGGCCGGCACCAAATACCGGATCGGCATGCAGGAACTGGTGTACCGGCCGGGCTTGAGCGTACGTGAGTTCATGGATCCAGCCGTGCTGATGCAATTCCTGAAGCTCGATGTGATCTCTTCGATCCGCAAACATGTGGCCCGCCACTTCAAGAGCCCGAAACTGCGCCAGCTCATGGAATTCCCTATCCTGTTCCTCGGGGCTCTTCCACAGAACACACCTGCGCTCTACAGCCTGATGAACCATGCGGATATTGCGGGCGGTACGTGGTTCCCGCAGGGCGGCATGTACGCGATCGTTCAGGCGATGCAGCGGTTGTGCGAAGACCTCGGCGTTCAATTCCGGTTCAAGGAGGATGTGATGCAGATCGGTATCGAGAACGGGCGGGCGAGCCGGGTGATCACCGACGCAGGCGAGTACGAGGCTGATGTGGTGATCAGCGGAGCGGATTATCATTTCACTGAAAGCAAACTGCTCTCCGGATCGTACCGCTCCTATACAGAGGATTATTGGGATTCACGAAAACTCGCACCATCATGCCTGCTTTATTACGTGGGTCTGGAGAAGAAGATCAGTGATCTGCAGCATCACTCGTTGTTCTTCGATGTGCCTTTCGAGCAGCACGCCAACCAGATCCACCTCGACCCGGAATGGCCCCGTGAGCCGCTCTTCCATCTTTGCGCACCTTCCCGCACCGATCCGCATGTGGCTCCCGAAGGTTGCGAGAACCTGGTGTTCCTCATCCCTGTGGCCGCCGGGTTGTATGGCGATACGCAGGAATTGCAGGATCGGTATTTCGATGTGATCCTTCAGCGGTTGGAGGAACGGAGCGGCCAACGCATCCGTGAACATATCGTGTACCGTAAAAGCTACTCCGGCAGCGATCTGCAGGCCGATCACAACGCATACAAAGGCAATGCGTACGGGCTGGCGAACACCCTTTCGCAGACCGCGATCCTGCGTCCATCCTGCAAGAGCAGGAAGGTGGCGAACCTCTATTACACCGGCCAGTTCACCGTACCAGGCCCGGGTGTGCCGCCAAGCCTGATCAGTGGTGAGGTCGTTTCCAACCAGGTGATCCTCGATCAAAGCCGCTGATCGCCATGTCCATGCAGTTGTTCCATAGCGCGAGCACCGATTGCAGCAGGGCGATCACGAGGAAGTACAGCACTTCCTTCTCCTCGGCGATCAACCTGCTCCACCCCGATCTGCGCGGGCCGATCCATGACATCTATGGTTTCGTGCGTGTCGCCGACGAGATCGTGGACAGTTTCCATGCACATGACCGGGCTTCGCTTCTGGAGGAGTTCAAGGATGACACGTACGCCGCGTTGGCGAAGAGCATCAGCGTGAACCCGATCCTTCATTCGTTCCAGCGCACCGTGCATCGTTACGGGATCGGGATCGAACTGATCGATGCGTTCTTCCGAAGCATGGCATCCGATCTCACGCGCACCGCCTACGATCAACAAGGCTATGAGGAATACATCCACGGATCGGCGGAAGTGGTGGGTTTGATGTGCCTGCATGTGTTCTGCGATGGCGACAAACAACTGCATGCCCGGCTGAAGGGACCGGCATCGGCGCTCGGTGCCGCGTTCCAGAAAGTGAACTTCCTGCGCGACATACAAAGTGATGTGGCCACCCTGTCACGTATGTACTTCCCCGGTTGCGATCCGCATAACTTCAGCCGGCAGGACAAGGAAATGATCGAAAAGGACATTGAAGCCGATCTCAACGAAGCGTTGAAAGGAATACTTGCACTTCCGATGAAAGCACGCTTCGGTGTGTACGTGGCTTACCGTTATTATCATTCCCTGTTCCGCAAGATCAGATCGGTGGACCACCTGCGGCTTTTCAAGGAGCGCATCCGCATACCCGATCACCAGAAGGCACTGATCGTGCTGAAGGCCGGGATCCGCGAAAAACTCGGGGTGATATGAGCATCGTGCTTCCGATCATCGTTACGCTCGGGACATTCGTTGCGATGGAAGGCATCACCTGGCTCACGCACCGTTATGTGATGCACGGTCCGCTGTGGGTATTGCACCGCGATCATCATCAACCCGAACCCGGTATCTTCGAAAAGAACGATCTGTTCTTCGTGATCTTCGCCATCCCCAGCATTCTGCTGATCCTTCACGGCACGGTCTCCGGCGCCTGGATCACATTTTCGATCGGCATCGGCATCATGCTCTATGGCGCGGCCTACTTCCTGGTGCATGATGTGATCATCCACCAGCGCTTGAAATGGTTCCGCAACAGCAGGAATACCTACGTGCGCGCGATCCGCTGGGCGCACAAGATGCACCACAAGCACCTGGGAAGGGAACATGGCGAGAGCTTCGGGATGCTGCTGGTGCACCGGAAATATTGGGAAAAAGTGAAGCGCGATCGGGCGTTGTCAAAAGAGAACGCTGTTGCGAATGGACAGCGATGACCGGACCTATGATCTGATCTTCGCCGGGACCGGTCTCGCCGGGTTGAGCCTGGTGATGCGGCTGATCGATAATGGTTGGGTGAAGGGTAAGAAGATACTTCTCGCCGATCGCGACGCGAAGAAGACAAATGATCGAACCTGGTGTTTTTGGGAGCTGGGCGATGGCCATTTCGAAGCGCTGGTACATGCCCGTTGGGATCGCATGTGGTTCCGATCGCACCATGGTTCTGAACTGCTCGGCCTTTCACCTTACTCCTATAAGTTGATCCGCGGGATCGACCTGTATGAACATTGCTTTCGCGCCATCGGGAACGAACCGGGCATCACATTCCTGCAGACCCCAATCGATCGCGTCTTCAGCGATCCCGGGGATGGAACGGGGATCATGGCCGGTGGAAAGACCTACAAGGCGAAGTACGTGCTCAATAGCATTCGCAACGATGCACAGCTCCATCGCAACCGATCGGTGGACCTTTTGCAACACTTCAAAGGTTGGTGGATCCGCACCGCCGGGGAGGTCTTCGATCCATCGATCGGCACATTGATGGACTTCAGCACCCCACAGCGCAACGGCGCAACGTTCTTCTATGTTCTTCCTGTGTCATCCAGTGAAGCGTTGATCGAGTACACGGTCTTCTCAGAGGACCTGCTTCCACGGGAAGAGTATGATCATGCGTTGCGGGAACATCTGCAACGCCTCCAGATCGGTGATCACGAGATCCTTCAAGAGGAATTCGGTGTGATCCCGATGACGGACGCTGCTTTCCCGGCCGGTCAGGGCAACATCATCAACATCGGCACTGCCGGAGGTTGCACGAAACCTTCCACCGGTTACACGTTCCAATTCGTACAGGAGCACAGCGCTTCCATCGCTGATGCCTTGTCGAGGAACATCGATCCGCGGAAAGTTGCCGTACCACATTCCGGGCGCTCCCGGTTCTATGATGCTGTTTTCTTGAATGTATTGAAGAACGATCCGACCGGCTCCGATCGCATCTTTTCGCAACTCTTCATGAAGAACCGGCCCGATCGGATCCTCCGTTTCCTGGAAGGGAAAAGCAGCTTCGGCGAAGATCTTTCGGTGATCGGCTCCATGCCCACCCTACCCTTCCTGAAAGCCGCGATCGGCCTGGCCTGGCCGTGAAGCCGATCAATTGCGCATGCGCATGCGGGCCGTGGCCGGTGCATTCCCGACCTTGATCTTCGCATCGTCGAAATCAGGTGGCCCGAACATGCCCATCACGTTATTGCTGAAACCATACGGTTCCTTCGGCATGCCGACGATCGAAAAGTCCATCTCCTTGTTCCCGTTGAGATCGTGCAGGGCCTTCACCGCGTATTCGCCAGGCGGCAGATCGGGAAAAACGATCTCCACCACCGGTCCATCCACCGCACAGCGGTGCTCATGACAACCTTTCACCTTTTCGTAAGCGGTGCGGCCGTTGCATAAAGCGATGTACAATTCCCCACCGTCATCCGGCCTGGTGAGTTCCACCTGCAAGGTCAACTGCGCGGTAATGTGGCCAGCAGCAAGCATGGCGGGGATCGGAATGAAAAAAAGTCGAAGCATGGAATGATCGAAAACGCGCATTTTGCAGATCCCGGTCCAAATTGATCCATGGCTTCCGCTCGCGTAAAAAGTATCGTCCACCATGAGGCCGTGATGCTCCTCCGTCGATCTCGGTCAACAAATTCCGGCGAACCCGGAATCCGGGTGAAGCATCTGTGCCGCCAGCCGGGCAAGTTGTACGTTCAGGGAGTCTTTTCGCAAAGAAGCTTCGAAGATCAAAAAGCGCGTGGGTCCACGCTGGCCATTATCCGATCCTTCGATCATTCTTCAAAAGATCTGTTCAGTAATTCGCTTTTCTCGCTACTGCGCCAGATAACCCCCATCGGCCGCGTAGTAGCTGCCGGTAACGAACGAGGCCTTGTCCGTGGCGAGCCATAGTGCCAGTTCAGCGATCTCTTCGGACTCGCCCAAGCGGCCGATCGGATGCAGGCCTACCAGGGCTTTCCGTGCTTCATCCTCAAGCGCATCGAGCAGCGGTGTATTGATGTAGCCCGGCCCTACCGCATTGATCCTGATCTTCTTGTCCGCGTAGTCCAGCGCCGCGGCTTTCGTAAGTCCGACCACGCCATGTTTTGCGGCCACGTACGCAGGCGATCCCTTGGTACCGGCCATGCCCAGGATGGATGCGATGTTCACGATGCTGCCACCACCGGCCTTCAGCATGGCGGGGATCTGGTAGCGCATGCCATAGAAGACACCGGAAAGGTTGATGTCGATCACCTTCTGCCAGCCTTCGATCGGATATTCACCCGTAGGCCCGAGCGGCCCGCCGATCCCGGCATTGTTCACGGCGATATGCAATCCACCGAATTCCTTCACCGCTGCGGCCACCAAGGCTTCGTTGTCCTTCGCGCTGGAACTATCGGCCTTAACATAGATCGCCCTGGCGCCGCTCTTCTTCAGTTCTTCCACCGCTGCATTGCCGTTCTTGTCACTGATGTCCGAGACCACCACATTGGCACCTTCGCGCGCCATGAGCAATGCGATCGCCTTGCCGATACCCGAGCCTGCGCCGGTGATGATGGCCGTTCTATTGTTAAGATCATTCTTCATTTTCGTTCCTATTGATGTACAATTGATCGAATGAAAACGAGGCGTGCTCTAAAGC